>CAXTDH010000155.1:0-7159 GCA_964242405.1 uncultured Rhizobacter sp.
CTCCGGCAGCTGCTGGCCCGCGGCTACCGGGCGCAGTTGACGCAGCGGCCGGCCATCATCGGCGGGCTGGTCATCAGCCTCGATGCCGTCAAGGGCGCCGCGCCGGCGACCCTGCTCGCCGGCGAGCCGCTGGTGATCCCGACCCAGGAGAGTCCGAGCGGCATCGAGGAAGTGACCGGGCAGGTCAGCCGCCTGCTCGCGAAGGTCAACCGCATACCGCTCGAGGAGATCGGTCGCGACGTTCGCCAGCTGACCTCCCGGATCAGCGCGCTGGTGTCGTCGCCCGATCTGACCGACAGCTTGAAGCACCTCAATCAGACCCTGGCCCAGGTCGACCAGATGGTGGGCGAAGTCAAGCCGCAGGTCGGGCCGCTGGTCCAGAAGCTCAGCCAGACCGCGGACCAGCTCAACAGCACTGCCGCCGCGGCCCGCAGCGCCTTGAGCGGCGAAGGCGCGGCCCAGGACGCGAGCCTGCCCGATGCCTTGTCGCAGCTCACCGAGGCGGCGCGTTCCATCAAGTCGCTCGCCGAAGAGCTGAAGCGCCATCCCGAATCGCTGATCCGGGGCAAGGGGAAAGAGCAGTGAAGACCACACCCATGCCGTCGGCGCCCGGGCGATCCGGGCTCGACCGGCCGACGACCGGTTTTCGGCGCCTTTGCCGCTGGGCCGGCGTCATCGGCGCCGTCGTGGCCTTTGCCGGCTGCGGCACCAGCCCGCCGACCCGTTTCTACACCCTGGCGCCGATCGGGCCGTCGACCGGTGCGGCGGTGGTCAGCCTGGCGTCGCCGCCGCTCCAGGTGCGGGCGGTGCACGTGCCACCGGCCTGGGACCGGATCGAGCTGCTGCGCGAAATCGCACCCGGGCAGGTGCAGGTCCGGGAGTTCGACCAATGGGCTGCGCCCCTCGGCCGCAGCGCCCGGCAGGCGCTCACCGAAGACCTGGCGACTCGCCTGCCGGCCGGCGCGGTGCTGTTCCCCCAGGCGGCACGGGGCAGCGACGCGAGCAACGGCACCGACTTGACGGTCGACATCCTGTCCTTGCGTGTCGACGGCCGCAGGGCCTCGATGCAGGTCGCCTGGGCATCGCGCAGCCTGCCGACCGCCGCTTGGCGCCGCACCCTGCCGGCCACGCTGGAAGTACCGGTGACAAGCGACGACGGCGACGCGACCGCCCAGGCGCTCAGCGGCCTGCTGGCCCGCCTGGCCGACCTGATCGTCGCCGATCTGATCGCACCGGCCCCGGCACCAGCACCGACATCGGCATCGGCACCGGCATGACGACGCCATCTCCCGCTGCCCGGCCCGGCGGGCCGATCAGGCCACAATCCGCCCGACCCATCCCTCAACGATCACAACACCCATGGCGGCCTTCGACACCGAGCGCGTGACCAGTGTCCATCACTGGAACCAGTCTCTCTTCACCTTCACCTGCACCCGTGCAGCGAGCCTGCGCTTCGAGAGCGGTCACTTCGTGATGGTCGGTCTGGAGGTCGACGGCAAGCCGCTGATGCGGGCCTACAGCATCGCCAGCGCCCATTACGCCGAGGAGCTCGAGTTCTTCAGCATCAAGGTGCAGGACGGCCCCCTCACCTCACGCCTGCAACACCTCCAGGTCGGCGACCCGGTGCTGATCGGCCGCAAACCGACCGGTACCCTCGTGCTGTCGGACCTCCTGCCGGGCAAGCACCTGTACCTTTTTGCCACCGGCACCGGTCTGGCGCCGTTCCTGAGCATCATTCGCGACCCGGACACCTACGAGCGCTTCGACAAGGTGGTGCTGGTGCACGGCGTGCGTGTCGGCAGCGAGCTCGCCTACGCGGAGTTCATCGAAGCCGAACTGCCGCACCACGATTACCTGGGCGAGCAGGTCCGCGAGAAGCTCATCTACTACCCGACCGTCACCCGCGAAGCGTTCCGCAACCAGGGCCGGCTCACGACCCTTATCGAAAACGGCAAGTTGACGGCCGACGTCGGCCTGCCGCCGCTCGATCCCGAGACCGACCGGGCGATGATCTGCGGTGGCCCGGCGATGCTCGCCGACCTCCGCGTCGTGCTCGATGCACAGGGCTTCGCGATCTCCAGGGGCATCGGCCAGCCGGGTCACTATGTGATCGAACGGGCGTTCGTCGAGAAGTAGTCCGACACCGAGACGGCATATTTTGTGGCCGGCCGCGGTTGACTTGCGGACGCCACAGCCTCATCTTGCAGACCATTGATTCCTTCGAGGAGACTGTCATGAAGCGTTGGTTGATTTCTTTGTCCGTCGCGGCCGTGATGTCGTCGGCTTGCGTCGGCGCCTTTGCACTGGCTACCGTCGGCGAGGTCCAGGCCGAGGTGCAGAAGGGCAACTACACCCAGGCGCAGACCATGATGCGCGAGGTGGTCGAATCGAAGCCCGGCAGCGCGAAGGCGCACTACATCTATGCCGAGATCCTGGCCCACAACGCCCGGTTCGCCGACGCTGCGGAGCAAGCCCGGATCGCCAAGCAGATCGATCCGGCTGCGAGCTTCACCACGCCCGAGAAGTTCAAAGCCTTCCAGCAGCTGCTCGATCGCGAGCAGCAGGCCGGCAGCGCCCGAGCGGCGACGCCGACTGCCCAGACGGCCCCGCTGCCGCGTCAGACGAGCCCGTCGCCAGCGGCGGTACCGGCTCCGGCTGAACAACGCGGCAGCGGCATCCCGATATGGGTCTGGCTCGGTGGCGCCGCCATCCTGTTCATCGGCTGGAAGATGTTGAGCCGTCGCTCGGCGCCGGCCGCGATGGGCATGGCGGCGGGCCCGGCCGCGGCTTACGGCGGCGCCGCGCCCGGCTTCGGCAACAACGGCCAGGCGCCGGGGTACGGTCCGGGCCCGGGCTATGGCCCTGGCCAGGGGTACGGGCCAGGCGGCGGGATGATGCAACAGCCGCGTGCCGGTGGCGGGCTCATGGGCGTCGGTCTGGCGGCGGCCGGTGGCGCCGCGGCCGGCATGTTGGCCGAGAAGTACCTGAGCGGCAATCACGGTGGTGCCGCCGCCAACCCGGCCGCGCTCGACAATGCGGGTGGTCTTGCCGGCGGTGGCAACTCGTTCGCATCGCCAGAACGTGATCAGGCGGCTCAGGAACTGGAGCAGCGCAACATCGACTTCGGCAGTGGCAACGACTGGAACGATGGGGGTGCTGCAGCCCCGGACGCCGGCTCTTTCGACTCGGGCGGATCGGGCGGCAGCAGCGACGACTGGTGATCGCCGGGCCTCGATTCGCACGAACGAGGTCGTAGAAACAGCAATGGCAGCGAACGGTTTTCCGTCGCTGCCATTTTTTATTTCTACGTCGACCGTGCGAGACGGTCGACGACTTCAGGTTCGGCCGCTCGTCAGATCTTCTTGACAGCGTCCGCCACTTTTTCCTTGGCGTCGCCGAGCGTCGATTGCGTCTTGCCGGATGCCTTGTCCACGGTGCCTTCTGCCTCGAGGTCCTTGTTGCCGACGACCTTGCCGGCGGTTTCCTTGATGCTGCCCTTGGCTTCTTCGACGCGGCCCTTGACTTGATCCTTGTTCATTGCGCTTCCTCTTCAGGTGGTTTCAATGCGGCCGGTCGGCCGCTGTTTCGACCTACGGCTCACGGAAGGTCGAAACCAGACTCTGCCAAGATGGTGTCAGAGGGTCTGTCGGTGTCTGGGCGAGTCGCCTGTAGGACGTGAAGTCGGCGTCCGCCATGAGTGGCAATGTTCGATGAGCCGAAGACCGGCACCTCGCCACGTGGGAGCCGTCCCACGTCAAGCGCTTGCCGGGGCTGACGTTACGTTGCGTAACGTCCTATTCGGGGCAACCGCCCCGCCCGTCATGCTAACTGCCACGCGACACTGAAGCCGTTTTCCGAGGCCCAGCCGCGCTTCGTCATCCCACTTGCCCGCTACCGGAGAACCTCATGCTTCACTACGCCGTCGTCTTTCTCGTCATTGCCTTGATTGCAGCGCTGTTCGGATTCGGCGGGATCGCCGCTGGTGCCGCTGGCATTGCAAAGATTCTGTTCCTGGTCTTCATCGTGCTGGCCATCGCCACGTTCATCTTCGGGCGCGGTCGCACCTGATCGAAGCACGGCTCCATGAAACGGGCATCGCTGCGGCGATGCCCGTTTTCAATTGGATTCCTTGATCAGCCGGCCGCTCGCTGACTGAATCGGGCGGGCGTTCATGGGGTACAGCCGGGCGAAGATACCGATCTGTTCGGCAGAAATCGGCATCGGCTTCTTCATCACCAGCCAGAGCACGCCTTCGCTGCAGGGCGGCGTCGTCAGCGAGCCCATGTAGGTGTAGTAGTTGCGTTCGAGCGGCAGCAGGTCGCCCGGGTTGAGCAGCGTCTGGGCGGCGGTTTCCTCGCCCCTTTCAAGCGGCAGGTTGTTCCAGACGCTTTGTATCGCCTGCAGCGAACTGCCCCGGTCGAGCAGCACTGCGATCACCGCCAGATGCCCCTCGAGGTCACGGTGAACGAGGTGGACCACCATGTCGAATTGCCGGCCGTTGACCCGCTCTTCGGACGGGCGGTGGAAGTGAAACTGGATCAGGTCGTAGCGCCTGCCGCCGACTTCGATCGAGTTGCCCGCAGCGACGTTCACCTGCACCGTGTGGCCGTTGTCGACCACCCGAAAGCCGCCTGATTTGTAGTCGACCGCGACCGGGTCGAGGTCGACGCGAATACCGTCCCGAATGTCGATCGGGCTCTGCCGCTTGCCGGAACCACACTTCGCGAATTCCGGTTTCAGTTGCGCCCAACTCTCGGGGTTGTTCTCGCCGACATAGTCCCAGTGCGCCGACCCCGGCACAGCGCCGCTCATCGGCGCCGTCGAGGGCCCAGGTGCCGGTCGGGCGGCTCGCCTTGCGCTGCTGCGAACAGCGGATGGGCCGGTGATGATGTCGTGTTCGAAAGCGCTGCCGGATCCCGCCTTCGAGACCACGCGCAGCACGTTTGCGCCCTTGTCGACGCCGGGCGCGGGTGCGGCGCCGAGCCGCTGCGCCAGGCGCTCGCGGAGACGATCGATCGGGTTCTGCACAGCCCCGGACGGGCTCGGCGGCTGGGCGGAGCCCTCCTCCGCTTTCGCTGCCTTCTGCGCTTTGTCGGCCGCAGCGGTCGGCGCCTTTTGCGCCTTGTCGGCGGCAGCAGCCGGCGCCTTCGCCGCCGCAGCGGCCTCGGGCTCCTTGGCAGGCGCGTGCGGCACAGGATGCTCGGCATCGTGCGAGGCCGCCCCGGCGGGCGCCGCCATCGTCAGCACCCACACACAACTCAGCGGCGCGATCCAGCGGCGACGAACGAATCTGGAAAAGTGGGCCATCGACGTCGCTCCGACACCGAACGCGGCGCCTCGATCTTCATATCGACCGGCGACGGCCGAACTTGACGTCGGCCGATGACCCGCGGCTTTGCGACGTCAGCCGATGAGCCGCGGTTTCACCCACAGCCAGGCCAGCACGCCGACGCTCATCATCAGCAGCGACGCCACGGCCAGGCCGACGGTCGAGTGCATCACCAGCGGCGCGATCACCCCGGCGACCAGGCCGTTGGCGACGCTGCCGATGCAGGCCTGGAACGACGACGCCATGCCGCGCCGCTCGGGCATCAGGTCGAGCACCATCAGCGTCACGACCGGCACCATCAGCGCCCAGCCGAAGGCGTACATGCCGAGCACCGGCAGCGCCCACCAGACCTGCGGCACGAACAGCAGGTTGAGCACCAGGTTCAGCACCGACACCAGCACCATGATCAGGAAGCCGTGGCGGATCTGGTGGTGCGGCTTGATCCGGCCTGCCAGCCGGCCGGACAGCCACGAGCCGCCCATGATGCCGCCGATCGTGGTCATGAAGAACCAGAAGAATTGCCCCGGCGGCAAGTGCAGGTGGTCGCCCAGGAACACCGGCGCCGACAGCACGTAGAGGAACATGCCGTTGAACGGAATGCCGCTGGCGAGCGCGAGCATCATGAACTTGCTGCTCGACGCCATGCTCCGGTAGCCGTGCATCAGGTTGCGGACATTGAACGCCTGGCGGTGCGACAGGTGCAGCGTCTCCGGCAGAAAGCGGTAGTTGATGGCCCAGAGCACGACGCCGACGAAGGTCAGGAACCAGAAGATGGCATGCCAGTCGAGGTGGACGAACAGGAAGCCGCCGACCATCGGCGCGATCGCCGGCGCCACGCCGAAATAGATCGTCACCTGCGACATCACCCGCTGGGCATCGGCGGGTGGAAACATGTCGCGAATCACCGCCCGGGAGACGACGATGCCCGAGCCCGCCGACATGCCCTGAACCGCGCGGAAGAAGACCAGCGCGCCGATGTGCTGCGACAGGGCGCAGCCGATCGAGGAGAGCGTGAACAGCAGCAGCCCCCACAGCACCACCGGGCGCCTGCCGAAGCTGTCCGACAAGGCGCCGTGGAACAGGTTCATCAGCGCAAAACCGAACAGGTAGGCCGAGAGCGTCTGCTGCATCTCGACCGGCGTGGCGCCGATCGCCTGGCCGATGCCGGTGAAGGCCGGGATGTAGGTGTCGATCGAGAACGGCCCGAGCATGCCGAGGCAGGCGAGCAATATCGCCAGCGCCCAGCGCGGCGAACGCCAGAGGGTCAGTGCATCGGGGTTCATCGTCGCGGCGCCGCCCCTGGCGACGACCCGACGGCCCGGGCTGCGGTGCGGAGGACAGCCCGGGTGGCGGCGGCTTTCAGGGCGTTCGTTCGAGCGCCATGATGCGGTCGAGCACCTTGCGGGACTGGACACCGCCCGAATCGATGTTGAGTTTGAGCAGCGGCCGCTCCGGGTGGGCGAGCAGGTTCTGCTGCTGCCGTTCGAGCATCTCGAGGTCCTCCGAGAAGATCTTCGACTGGCCCTCGCGAGTGCTCGCGGTCAGCGCCTTGTCGTGCGGGTTGAAGCTGCGCGCCATGCCCCAGAAGTACCAGATCGAGGTGTCGGTCTCCGGGGTGATGAAGTCGACGACGATGCTCGAGACCTTGCGCTCGGCCGGCGCGTCGTATCCGCCGTGGCCGGCGTGGGCGACGCCGACTTCGATCATCACGTGGCTCGGCGGCGTGAAGCGGCAGATCTGCCACCGATCGACCGGCACGTCGTCGGCGAGCTGGTTGCCGCGCAGCGCCATGCGCCAGAACGGCGGCGCCATGATGTTCTTCATGTGGCG
>CAXTDH010000156.1:0-7158 GCA_964242405.1 uncultured Rhizobacter sp.
CTTCATCGCCATCGGCTTTCCGCTGTCGCTTGCCGCGTCCGGCTTGGCGGGCGGCCTCCCGGCCTGGTCGTGGTTACTGCCGCTCGGGCTGCTGGCGCTCGTCTACCCGGTCGACGCCTGGCGCGACGCGCCCGTCTTCCCGACGCCGCGCGGTGCCCTCGCCGAACTGCCGTCGCACGCGCCGCTGCCAGCGTCGGCCCGCATCCTCGACGCTGGCTGCGGCCTTGGTGACGGCCTGCGCGAACTGCGTCGTGCCTATCCGACGGCTCGGCTCGACGGCCTGGAATGGAGCTGGCCGCTGCGCTGGCTCTGCGCCTGGCGCTGCCGCGATGCCCGGGTGCGGCGGAGCGATATCTGGAAGGCGGACTGGTCGGGCTACGACCTCGTCTATCTGTTCCAGCGGCCGGAAAGCATGGCGGGGGCGTTCGCAAAGGCGGGGCGGGAACTGCGCAAGGGAGCCTGGCTGGCGAGCCTGGAGTTCGCCGTTCCGGATGTCGCGCCGACCGCCGCATTCGATGTCGGCACCGGGCGGCACGTGTGGCTGTACCAAATGCCGTTTAGCCAGGCACAACAAATAAGGCGTTCAACCCCGCGCCGACGCGCAGATGCGGCCGTCGGAGAAGCCACCCAAGCCCAAAGCAAATGATCCGCGCCTCATCGTCTTGAAAGTTGCCGGCAATCGATAAGAATTTGTGCGTCGCGAGTATTTTGAGCAGGTTCGTACATAAGCGCTAATCTTGTCGCACTCATGTGCTTGCCAAGGCAGGGGCCGCCGGCCGGATAAAGTGACAGAGGAGAACGAGAATGAACGCGATCGTGTTTGTGCATGTGCCGGTTGCCGAGCTGCCGGCGGAGTGGCGCGCCAAGCTGGCCGAGGCACCAGGCGCCACGGTAACGGTTCGCATCGAGCCGGAGGCGTGGGACAGCGCCGAAATCTACGGCGATGATCCGCTTTTCGGAATGTGGCGCGACCGCCAGGACATGGCCGACGTTCCTGTCTATGTGCGCGGCATCCGTGCGGATCGATTCAGCGCCGATATGCCGGCAAAGGATTGAGCAGTGATGCTGATCGATTCAGATGTGCTGGTATGGCTGACGCGCGGGCATGTCGGCGCGGCGGAGTTGCTTCGGGCGCTGCCGTCGTGGAAGATTTCGACTGTCACCTATATCGAGCTGGCGCAGGGCTGCCGCAACAAGGATGAACTCATGCGGCTGAAGAAGGGCTTGGCCGCGAGATACGTTGAAATCGTCCCCATCACGCCGGCCATCAGCGACCGTGCGGCTGAACTCATCGATAGCCTTGCGCTGTCGCACGGCCTGCGTCTTGCCGATGCGCTGATCGCCGCGACCGCCATTGAGCAGCAAGGCACGCTCATCACCGCCAATGCGAAGCACTTTGCCTCCGTCCCGAGCCTTGCCGTCGAAGCCTTCAAGCCATGGCAAGCCATGGCAAGCCATGTTGAGGGTGATGGCTGCTGGGTGACCTGCGGACGCGACGGCGCCGCAATCGGCGACAGCCGTTCGGATGGAGCGTCAGACGGAGATGCGGGTCGAGCCGATCAATCGGCGGCCCGCGTGCCGTAGACGAACGCCCGTACATCCTCCAGCACCGGTGCGATCCACCTCAGCGGCCAGGCGAAGGCGCCGATCAGGGTGGCGTGGCTCGCCACGCCGCCATAGAGCTTCAGCGTCACGGGCACGCCGGCCGCGCGCAGCTTGCCGGCCATCTGCACGGTGCTTCGCTGCTGGTTGACGACCCGATCGTGTGTGGCCGTCGCCAGGAAGCTCGGCGGCGTGCCGCGCAGGCTCATCTCGATCGGCTGGGCGTGCGGCGGGTAGTTTGGATGGAAGAACACGGGTTGCGCGTCGACGTCGTCGGTCGGGAAGAAGTCGTACGGCCCGGCCAGGCCGATCCAGCCCGCGAGTTCGTTCGGCGAATGGCCGACTGCCGCCAGCCAGCGCCGGTCGAGCGCCAGCATGGCCGCGTTGTAGCCGCCGGCGCTGTGGCCCATGACGAACAGGCGCTTCGGGTCGCCGCCGAGCGCTGTAGCCTGCGCGAACGCCCAGGCGACCACGAGCGCGCCATCGCCGAGAAACTCCGGGTAGCGGACGGCCGGGTAGAGCCGGTAGTCGGCCACCACCGCCAGCACCCCGCGCGAGGCCAGCGCTTCGCCGACGAAGCGGTAGTCGGCACGCTCGCCGCTCACCCAGGAGCCGCCGTAGAAGAAGACGACGACCGGCCAGCCGCCGGCCGGTCGCGTGCCGTCGGTCGGTGCGTACACGTCGAGTCGTTGGCGCGGATGGGCGCCGTAGGCGATGTCGGTCGAGGCGGTGTAGCTCCTGCGCGCCGTCAAGGCGTTCAGGGTGCCGATGGCCGTGCAACCGGCCAGGACGGCGACGGCGAGCACCGGCAGCGCCCTGCGCAGCAGCCGACGCGCCGGTGGCAGGTGTGGTCGCCTGAGACGCCCTGCGGTCCGTGATGACGGGTCACGCTTCTGGGTCATGAGATCGGATGGGTTGAAGGCCCGAAAAGCGGCGGGCGGTCGGGGACGACCGAATCAGCGCAGATCGAGAAGATAGATCGCGCCGCACAGCCCGAGGCCGACCGCATACAGCCCCCAGGTCGGCCTCACGACATACGGGTAGAGCATCAGGGCGACGCCCAGCCAGCGGGTTCGCGGCCGCGCGCATCGCTTGCCCCAGCGGTAGGCGGCGATGCCGAGCAAGCCGAACACCGTCGCCCCGACGATGTAGGCCGGGCTGGGAAGTTCCAGGCCGAGCGATCGGAGCGTCGAGAGCGTGTCGTCCACCGCGCTATTCTCCGGCTTCGCCGCCTGCCTTGCCGATGCCCTCGACTCCTCGTCTTCCGCGCCCCGCCAAGATTCTTCGACAAGTGAGCTGGACGAGCGCAGCCCGCGAGTTCAACCTCGGCAAGGGCTACGTCCGGTGAAGCTCGTGGCCGTGCCTCGCCCGGCCACGCCGCCCGGATGGGTCGCCGACCTCTCCGAGCGGGCGGTGTGCCTGCTGCCCCTCAAATTCGCCGGCATCAGCGCCTTCATCTGGGTTTTCTTCATCGGTTACTTCGAGCTGCTGCGCCATCCGCCCTATCCGGTGACGGTGATGCCGCTGACGGGGCTCGATCACTGGATTCCGTTTCAGCCGGCGGCGGTGGTGGCCTATCTGTCGCTCTGGGTCTATGTCGGCATCGCGCCCGGGCTGATGCTGCGGCTGCGCGAGCTGCTGGGCTATGGCTGTTGGGCGGGCGCCTTGTGCCTCACCGGCCTCGCTTGCTTCTGGCTCTGGCCGACGGCGGTGCCGCGGCTGGTGCTGCCGGCCACCGACTTCCCGGGTTTCGCGACGCTGCAAGGGGTCGACGCCGCGGGCAATGCCTGCCCCTCGATGCATGTCGCCATCGCGATCTTCTCGGCCGCCTGGATCGAATCGCTGTTGCGTCTGACCAAGTCGCCGGCAGCGCTGCGGCTGCTGAACGCCGCCTGGTTCCTCGCGATCGTCTGGTCGACGCTCGCCATCAAACAGCATGTGGTGCTCGACGTGTTGGCGGGTGCGGCGTTGGGCATGGCCTTTGCCGGGCTCTCGCGCTGGCTGCTGCGCCCGGTGGGCAGGCGGCCGGAGGGAGCCGATATCATCGACGCAACGACGACCGGTACTCGGCTCGCGGGCCATCGGTGGTTCGGCAAGGGCTGAGTGGGAGGTCGCGACAGTGCCCGCCTGGGGCTACAGATTGTCAGGAACCGTTCTGCGCCATGACGACAGACACCACCAAGAGTTCGCTGCAGCAACTGCAGGACCTGATCCACGAAAAATTCGGCATCGAACGCGCCGAGCTCGGCCCCGGGGCGTCGATGCGCGACAAGGGCTTCGACTCGCTCGCACTGGTCGAATTCCTGTTCGCGGTCGAGGATCACTTCAAGATTTCGTTGCCCGACACGGATGACGAGAACATGAACAACCTCGGTCAGTTGGCGGCGCTCGTCGACGAGTTGCTGGCGAAGAAGGCGGCGGCCGGGCCGGTGCCCGCCGGCGTCGGTGCTCCCGGTGCCGCCGCCAGTGCCAGTGCCGGTGCCGCCGCCGGTGCCGGTGCCGGTGCCGGTGCCGGTGCCGCCGCCGGTCCTGCGGCGGAGCCCGAAGCGGCCGACAAGTCGGCTTGAATGCCCACGGCACCGGTGACCGTCGGAGCGCTGGCATGAACGGCATCAGCGTCGCCGTCACCGGGCTGGGTGTCGTATCGCCGCACGGCGACGACGTGGGCGCCATGTTCGACGCCGTGTGGCAAGGCCGCTCGGCGTTGCAGACGGTCTTCCCCGAGTTGCCGAAGCCGGCCGCGGCAGCGCTCGCGCCCTTCGATTTCACACGCTGGTTCACGAAGCTGCAACTGGCCGGCGTCGACCGGGTCAGCCAGATCGCCGTGGCCGCCGCCGACCTGGCGATGCGCGACGCCTTCGGCGACGCCGCCGGCACCGGCCCGGGGGCCGGCGCGGTGCCGGCCGTCGACATCGATCCCGAGCGGCTCGGCGTCTACACCGGTTGCGGCATGGGCGGCGCGACGGCGCTCGAGACCGCCTACCGGAGCAGCGCCGGCCGGGTGCCGCCACTCACCATCCCCGCCTTCATGCCGAACGCGCCGGCCGCCCACGTGGCGATGCGCAACCGGGTGCTCGGCCCGTCGCTGACGTATTCGATGGCCTGTGCGTCGTCGTCGGTGGCGATCGCCGAGGCCGCCAAGGCGGTGCAGTGCGGTGAGATCGACGTGGCGATCGCCGGCGGCGGCGAGGCGCTGATCGTGCCCGGCGTCGTTCTCGCCTGGCAGGCGATGCAGACGCTCGGCAGCTTCCCGGCCGACGAGGCGGCGCGGGCGGTCCGGCCGTTCGCGGTCGACCGCAGCGGCTTCGCGCTCGGCGAAGGTTCCGCGTTCCTGATCCTGGAATCCGAACAGCGCGCCCGACGCCGCGGCGCCCGCATCTACGCGACGCTCGCCGGCTGGGGCATCAGCAGCGACGCCACGCACCTCACCAAGCCGGACGCTCCCGGCCAGGCCCGGGCGATCCGCCAGGCGCTGCGCCAGGCCGATCTGCCCGCGCGCGGCATTGGTTACTGCAACGCCCACGGCACCGCCACCCGGATCGGTGACGTGGTCGAGCGCAACGCCCTGGCGGAAGTCTGGGGCAAGGATCTCGACGACTTGCGGGTCAGCTCGACCAAGGCCCTGCACGGCCACCTGCTCGGCGCCGCCGGTGCGCTCGAAGCGGTGATCACGGTGCTCGCGCTGCACCGGCAGCAGCTGCCGCCGAACGCCCACTGCACCGAGGTCGACCCGGCCTGTGCGCTGAATCTGGTGCGCGAGCCCGGCACAGCCGCGTCGGCGCTCGAGGCGGCGATCAGCAATTCCTTCGCCTTCGGCGGCGTCAACTCCGTGTTGTTGTTCCGGCGGGGGTGAACGGCGGGCGTTTGTCGCTATTCGCCTTCTCGCGCAAACTGCTTCAGCGACACGATCAGCTGCCGAGCGTTGGTGCCAAAACGCTCGAAGCCGTGATGAAGGTAGAAAGCCTCGGCGGCCTCGTCTTCGGCATTGACCACCAAGGCGAAAACAGCCACTTCCGACCGCATGGATCGGAGGGCAGCATCGGCGAGCAGTGCGCCCCCGAGCTTCCTGCCATGAAACGCCTTGTCGACCGCAAGACGACCCACCCTGGTAACGGGGACGGATGGGTACCGCGGTAGGCGCTTGATGAGTGCCTCAGGAAGGTCGGTCAGCGGCACCCCACCGGCCGCGAGCGTGTAGTACCCGGCGACTCTGCCGGTCTTGATTTCTACCGCCACGTAGCAGGCGCTGGCGCGGCGACGAACGTCCTGCGTGGCCTGCCGTGCCAGGTACGCCTCCAACGCTTCAGTGCCGCAAACAAAGCCGTCGCGGGCGTGATGGGCCTCCAGCGCCTCCAGACGGAAGTCGGCTGTCACTCCGCGCCGGCAATCAGGCGCTTGCGAGCGCTGAGCGCGCGCTTCATGGCAGGCGCGAGTGGCGGCGGGTCCAACAGCAGGTCGACGAAACGATGTTGGTCGTCCACCGACAGGCGGATGATCTGGGCGTCCTCGATGGTTTGGTGCGCGTCCTTCAAGGCTGCGGCCACAAGGAAATCGCTGACGCTGCGGCCCTGAAGTTCGGCGGCACGGCGAACCACGGCAAGTGCGTCGGGTGCGATGCGAGCTTCGACACGTGCGGTGCGGATGGAATCCCTTTTGGGCATGACGATCCTTTGCTTGTAGGCAAAATTGTACGTCTTTTTACCGTACAGTAGCAAGCCGGCTTGCGATCGACGGTGTGAACGCAGCGCTGTCTCTGCTCAGCGGCTGCAGCCGAGCGCTTGCCGCACCGCCGGCCGTCGGCTGTCGAGCTTCCAGAGCGTCGCCCGACGACCGATCTGTACCGCCTGCGCCAGCGCCAGGAACGAGTAGCGACCGGTCGCGTCGCCCGGGCCGACGTACCAGCTGACCACGGTGGCGCAGGCGCGGACGGGCAATCCGGCAAGCGTCACCAGCGCCGCGGCCGCTGCCGTGGGCGTCGCGAAATCGCCGGCATCGGCGATCTCCTTGCGCCAGTTGTCGTGCGCCCGTGCTTCGGGCGTGTCCCAGACGTCGACCACCGTGACCGGCGAGGCCAGCCGGGCGTAGAAGGGCAGGTCGAAGTAGTACTCCTGCAACATGAAGACCGGCTCGCCCGGCGCCCGCTCGCGTGCCAGCGCCAACGCCAGCTCGCGCGACGAGGCGAGCGGCCGGACGGTGACCGCGACGACGACCGACAACCCGATCAGCGCGCTGATGGCAGCGCTCGTAAGCCAGAGCCGAGAGATCGGTCGAGTCGACGCCGCGCCGCGCCCGTCCGCCGCGTCATCCCCCGGCCTCAGCGGCACTGGCGAGCGCATCCCGAGCAGCCCGAGCGCATCTGCGACGAAATAGCCGAGCGGCGGCACCGCGGGCAGGATGTAACCTGCCAGCTTCGACTGCGGAATCGAGAAGAACAGCGTGACCACGCCGATCCAGATCGACATCAAGCAGCGGATGCGGCCTTGATCCGGGTCACCGAAATAGCCGCGTCGACGGCGCAGCAACGGCGCCAGCCAGGGCAGCCAGGGCAGGCTCGCG
>CAXTDH010000157.1:0-334 GCA_964242405.1 uncultured Rhizobacter sp.
GGGTCGGCATCAAGCGAGCGGCTTCGTCTTCGCCCCAGGGCCGCGGCGTCGTCGTCAGGTCACCGTCGGTCATGGCGCGGAGGTGGCGCTCGACTTCCGACAGGCCGCCGCTCATCACCAGAAAGAAGCAGTAGAAGAGGTACAGCACGGTTGCCAGCGACACCACCACGATGGCGATCGTCACGTTGCGCAGATGGGAGGCCCTGGCGCTGCGGGCCTCCAGCAATTCGTCCAGAAGCCGGATGCCGTCGGCGGATGCCTTGCGAAGCGCGTCCACGGCGACCTGCCCGGGCGCGTTCAACTTGTCCGGGGCGGGAGTGAACGCGTCGGCGAA
>CAXTDH010000157.1:344-7149 GCA_964242405.1 uncultured Rhizobacter sp.
GCAGCTGCTGGCCGTCGTACCAGACGGCGTACAGAAGTCGGGACTGCCGAGGCGTCTGCGCACCGTCATGCGCCGATCCGGCAAGGGCGCGGCTGCGTGAAACCGACTCGATCACGTCGGCGAGCAGCGTCGTCGAGACCGACATGATGTAGTAGGTGGCCTGCTCCGGGTCGAGCGACAGGTTCGAGAGGTCGAGGACGGTGTTTCGCAGCGCGCGGGTTGCGTCCACGTAGGCCTGCAGGGGCTCGGCTAACCGTTCGGGGCCGGCGCCGCTTTGTGCCATACCGACCAATGCCGTGTGCGCGACCAGCGCCTTTTCCAAAGCTGCCCGGCCATCGATTCCGCCCGGCCTGGACTCGAACACGGCTTTCATCGGCGCGAGCTTGGCGTCGATGGCACCCAGGTCGACGCTGCGCGCCATGCCGGACATGACCAGCCGGCGTTGCTTCTGCACTTCGATGGTCCATGGCTCGATCTGCATCAGCATCTTCACGCCGGCGCGTTCGTCCGAGGTGAAAGTCAGCGACTCCTGGATGGTCTGAAGGTAGGCGACCAGGAGAACGGTGATCGGCACCATGAAGGCAAGCGAGACGCACACCGCCTTCAGCGTGAAGCCCACTTTGCGGAAAAGGCGCACGCCCGGCGACCAGACGCCGTGATGTGCAAAGAAGCCGAGCACGCCGGTGGCCGGGGGCTGTTCGGGGTGGCGCAACGGCGTCGCCATGGATGCTGCAGTCATCGATCGTTTCCTTGGAAGTCGTGCGCCGGAGTGGGGCGCTCCACGCTAGAACAGTTCGATGCCGCCCACGACCTCGTTCGAAACGAGCAGGCCGGCGCCGACCAGCGACTCGAACTGCGCCACCTGGTTGCGGCCGTTCTGCTTGACGTGGTAGAGCGCCTTGTCGGCCCGGGCCACGGCACCCGACGGCGTATCGAGCGCGGTCAGCTCCGTGAAGCCGGTGCTGATCGTCACCCGGCCGACCTGCGGGAACCGGTAACGCTCGACGTTGCCGCGCAAGCGCTCGAAGGCGAGTGCCGCCTGGCCGGCATTCGCGCATTCGAGCACCACCACGAATTCCTCGCCGCCGAAGCGAAACAGCCGGTCGAAGTGACGGAAGGTCGACTGCAGCAGGCGCGACAGCAACAGCAGCACCTCGTCGCCGATGGGGTGGCCGAAATTGTCGTTCACCCGCTTGAAGAAATCGATGTCGACGATGCCCAGCCATTGCGAGCTGGCGGCCGGCGGCTGGCGACGGTTCGGCGTGTCGGGTGGGTCGTGTGCGTCGAGCGCATCGGGTGCGTCGGGCGTGCTGGGCCCGTCGTCCGTATCGACCTTGCGGGGGATGTCGAGCGGGTGCTCGACCGGTGCGCGGCCGCTTGTCATCAGCCCGGCGTTGAAGGACTGGCGGTTCAGCAAGCCGGTCAGCGGGTCACGCTCGCTGTCGTCGAGCAGATCGTGGAAGTTGCCGAAGATGCGCATCAGCGTCGTCACGGTCGCGCGGTCGGCGGGGGTGACCGGCCGGGCGGTCTGCAATTCGAGCACGCCGATCACTTCGCGCCCGGTGCTGATCGGGAAGTGGCTGGTCTGCGGTTGCGTGCCGACGACGACCGGACGGGCGGTGCGCAGGCAGGCGGCGCGCTCCGCTTCGCTGTCGAGCGCCGGCAGGGTATCGACGTCGTGTCGGCTCGGATCGGCCGTGGGCCTGGCGTCTCCACGGCGCATCCGGGCACCGGTCAGCCAGCGGCGGTCGTCGCCGTCTCCGACGGTGCGGAAGATGACCGCGAGCGAAGGCTGCAGCAGCTCGGTGACCGCATGAACGATCGCCACGTCGAGCTGCTGCCGGTCGCGAGACCCGGTCAGTTCAGCCAGACGATCGATCAGTTGAGGCATTGCAGCTCAGTTTTCGGCTGAGCGGGGCGGCGCTTGAGGGATTTCAGTCCCTCGGCCCCTCGCCGAAGGTTCGACGGCCGCGGCAACGCGCCGCGCGCGCCGCCGATCCAAACTCAGGGCTTTGCCATCTTCACCCAGGCGAACTCGACCCAGTTGTCCGCCCGGTGCACCGCATCGACGTTGCTGCGTGCCGCCCACGGGATGAACTGGCAGTGCAGCGGAATGTGGTGCACCTGTTCGTTGTGCAGGCGGATCGCCGCCTTGATCAGGGCCTCGCGCTTGCCCGGGTCAGGCTCCTTGCTCGACGCCGCGGCGAGCTCGTCCATCTTCGGGTCGTTGACCTGGCCGTAGTTGAAGTCGCCGATGCCGCCGGGAGCGCGGGTGCGGTAGATGGGGGTGAGCGTGGTTTCGGCATCGGTCACCGAGCCGCCCCAGCCGAGCATGTACATCGAGGTGTCGAGCTTGCCGAGCTTGGCGAAGTACACCGAGCGCGGCATGGTGTTGACACGCACCTTCAGGTTCAGCCGTGCCCACATCGAGGCGAGCGTCTTGCAGATCTCCTCGTCGTTGACGTAGCGGTCGTTCGGACAATCGAGGGTGAACTCGAAGCCGTCGGCATAACCAGCTGCGGCGAGCAGTTTCTTGGCAGCGTCGAGGTCGAAGGGCATCCGCTTCTCGAGCGCCGGGTCGTTGAAGGTGCCGAGCGGCGAGACGATGGTCGCCCCGGTCGGCGCCGCCTGGCCGCGCATCAGCTTGGTCTTGATGCTCTCCTCGTCGACCGCCTGGTAGAGCGCCTGGCGGACGCGCTGGTCCTTGAAGGGGTTCTTGCCCTTGACGCTGCTGTAGAGGAGCTCGTCGCGGCCCTGGTCCATGCCGATGAAGACGATGCGGTTCTCGGGGCCGTCGATGATCTTGACGCCGGGCGTGTTGCGCAGGCGCGGCGTGTCGGTCGGGGGCGGGTCGAGCACCAGATCGAGCTCGCCGGAGATCAGCGCCGCCACCCGGGTCGAATTGCTCTTGATCGGCGTGTAGATCACCTCCTGCACATTGCCCTCGAACTTGCCCCACCAGTTCGGGTTGCGCTTGAACACGGTCTTCACGTCCGGCTGGCGCGACACCAGCATGTACGGGCCGGTGCCGTTGGCGTTCAGCGCGGTGTGGCTCTGCTCACCGGCATTGAAATCCTGCGGCCTGGTGGCGTTGTTCTTCTCGCACCACGCCTTGCTCATGATGAAGATCGCGTTGGCGTGCTGCAGGAAGATCGGGTCGACCGCCGGCAGGTTGAATTCGACCGTCGCCGCGTCGACTCGTCTCGGCTCGCCCATCGCGTTGGCGTAGACCTTGATGTCCGAACTTTTTTCCTGCGCCCGCTTGACCGAGAACACCACGTCGTCGGCCGTGAACGGCGTGCCGTCGTGGAAGGTGACGTTCGTCCGCAATTTCATCCGCCATTGCTGCGGGCCTGTCTGCTGCCATTCGGTGGCAAGCATCGGCACGATGCGCAGTTGCCGGTCACGGCCGGTCAGGGTCTCGTAGATCTGGCCATTCAGCGCGTTGGTCAGCGATTCGTTGCGCGAGTCGGGGTCCATGGTCTGCAGATCGCCCTGCGACGCCCAGCGCAGGGTTTGGGCCTGGCCGCCCGCAGCGAGCGCCGTCAGGGTCACGGCGACCGCCGCGGCGAGTAGTCGATTCATCGATTGCTCCGGAAATGGGTGCCGAACGAGCGACGGTGCAGAACGAGCTTAAAAGGCAGAACCACGACGAAGCGAAACCAGGCTTCGAGTACGAGACCAGCGACGGATCAGCGATCGGCCGAGCCCCAGCGCCAGCGCGATTGCTGAACGGTGCTCAACTCGCCCGGCAGGCTGGCCAGGTAATCGGCGATGACCTTCAATTCCGGATGGGTGTACGGGCGCGCCATTCCCATCATGATCGGGTTTTTGCGACCGACCTGCGGGTTGTTATCGGTCTGATAGGCGACGAGCGCCTGGTACAGGTAATCACGGTGCTGGCCGGCGAGCTTCGGGTAGCTGCCGTCGATCGGCTTGCTGAAGTTGGCGCCGTGGCAAGAGGTGCAATTGCCTCGCTTGATCAGCTCGGCGGCCGCGCCGGTCGGGGCGGCGGCGGTATCGGGCACTTTCGCGGCGACGGGCTGGCTCGCGTAGAAGGCCGACAGGTCGGCGATGTCCTGATCGCTGAGCGCCACGGAGATAGCATGCATCGACGGGTGCTTGCGCTCGCCCTTCCGGTACTGGGTGAGCGCCGCCGCGATGTACTTCTCGCTCTGGCTGCCGAGCATCGGCACCCGGTACACCTGCGGAAAGCTCGCCTTGTAATCCGGAATGCCGTGGCAACCGTAGCAAAGATCGGCCTTTTTCTCACCCGCCAGCTTGTCGCCCGGCTTCGCGCCCTGCGCCCGGGCCGGCAGCGGCGCGAGCGACGCAACCGTCAGCAGAGCGGCCAGCAGGACAGGGAATCGGTGCGTGTAGTTCATGGTTCCAGCAGGCCAGGTTGGGTCAAAGCGCAACCCGCGATTATAGGGCGGCCTCTATACTGGCCCGGCCCGGTGAAGCACCGCCGCGCTGCGTCGCCCTGCCGTGTGCGGCGCCTTTCAGAACTCCCCCAACGACCGCCTGCCATGAAGTTCCAAGGTTCCGAAAACTACGTCGCCACGCCCGACCTGATGCTCGCGGTCAATGCCGCCGCCACGCTCAAGAGGCCGCTGCTCGTCAAGGGCGAACCGGGTACCGGCAAGACGATGCTGGCCGAGGAAGTGGCGCAAGCGCTCGACATGCCGCTGCTGCAGTGGCACATCAAGAGCACCACCAAGGCGCAGCAGGGCCTCTACGAATACGACGCGGTGAGCCGCCTTCGCGACAGCCAGCTGGGTGACGAGAAGGTCAAGGACATCCACAACTACATCGTCAAGGGCGTTCTCTGGCAGGCATTCACTGCCGACAAGCCGGTGGTGCTGCTGATCGACGAGATCGACAAGGCCGACATCGAATTCCCGAACGACCTGCTGCGCGAGATCGACCGGATGGAGTTCTACGTCTACGAGACGCGCGAGCTGGTCAAGGCGACGCACCGGCCGCTCGTCTTCATCACCTCGAACAACGAGAAGGAGCTGCCCGACGCCTTCCTGCGCCGCTGCTTCTTCCACTACATCAAGTTCCCGGACGCGGCGACGATGCAGGCGATCGTCAACGTCCACTTCCCCAATCTGAAAAAGGAGCTGCTCGCGGCGGCGCTGAAGAACTTCTACGACGTGCGCAACCTCCCCGGCCTTAAGAAGAAGCCCAGCACCTCGGAGCTGCTCGACTGGTTGAAGCTGCTGCTCGCCGAGGACATCCCGCTCGAAATCCTGCAGAACAAGGACGAGAAGGTGGCGGTGCCGCCGCTGGTCGGCGCGCTGCTGAAGAACGAGCAGGACGTGTCGCTGTTCGAGAAGCTCGTCTTCATGCAGCGCAACAACCGCTGATCGAAGTCGACTGAAGGTGACGATTTGATCTCGTCGACGCCCTGGCCGGCGCCGGTACGCCTTGCTGGCGACCATGCGTCGCTCGAGCCGCTGGCAGCGGCGCACCATGACGAACTGGCCGCTGCGGTACGCGACGGCGAGCTCTGGAAGCTCTGGTACACCGCGATTCCGTCGCCCGAAACCATGGCTGCCGAGATCGACCGACGGCTGGCGCTGCACAAAGCCGGCTCGATGCTGCCGTTCACGAGCCGCGACGCCACCGGCCGGGTGGTCGGCATGACGACCTATATGAACATCGACGCCGCCAACCGCCGGCTCGAGATAGGCTCCACCTGGACGGCGCAGAGCAGCCAGCGAGGGCCATTCAACACCGAGTGCAAGCTGCTGCTCCTGGGCCATGCCTTCGATGCGCTGGACGCGATCGCGGTCGAGTTCCGCACCCATTTCTTCAACCAGCAGAGCCGCCGGGCGATCGAGCGCCTGGGCGCGAGGCTCGACGGCATCCTCCGCAGCCACCAGGTCGCGGCCGACGGGCGGCTTCGCGACACCTGCGCCTACAGCATCGTCGCGGCCGAATGGCCGGCCGTGCGCGCCCATCTGCGCTGGCAGCTCGACCGGCCGCGCTGAGCGCACCAGCCGACCGCACCGACGGCACGGGCGCCGATGCCGACCGCTTCGACGCCTGCGCCTGCCGCCTGCCGCCTGCCGCCTGCCGCCTGCCGCCTGTACCCTTGCCGCCTGATCGTCAGCGCCTTTGTGCCTGCGCTTGGACGCCTGCGGCTCGACCCTCACTGAACCTAGCACCGCGACCATGGCCGATCAACAGCAACTCCTCACCGCCGACGACCTCTGGCGATTCGAACGCGTCGCCGGGGTGTCGCTCGCGCCCGATGGCCGGCAGGCGGTGTGCTCGGTCAGTACCCATTCGATGGAGGACAACAAGGCGCAGGCCAGCCTCTGGCTGCTGTCGACCGAAGGCGGCGCGCCGCGGCGCCTGACGAGCTGCGGCGAGAAGGACGGCCAATCCGCCTGGTCACCCGCCGGCGGGCAGATCGCCTTTCTGGCCAGGCGTGAACAGCAGGGCAAGAAGGACGACACGCCGCAGCTCTACCTGATCGACGCCGACGGCGGCGAGGCACGCCGTGCGAGCGACTTCGCGCCCGGCATCGAGGCCTTCAGGTGGTTCCCCGACGGCCGGCGCATCGCCTTCATCGCCTGGGTCTGGCCGGAACTCGCCGGCCAGAAGGCGCAGGCCAAGGCCTGGCAGGCCTTCAAGGATCGCAAGGCGACTGGCTACGCGACCAGCGAGGCGCAATACCGCTTCTGGGATCACAACCTGCCGATGGGCCGGGCGCTGCACCTGCATGTGCTCGACCTCCCGAGCGGCCGTGTCCCCGACCGCAAGACGGAGCACACGGTCGTGGCCAATGGCA
>CAXTDH010000158.1:0-7143 GCA_964242405.1 uncultured Rhizobacter sp.
TGCGGCGGTTGCCGGATGCAGCACCTGCATGCGGGCGCGCAGATCGCGACCAAGCAGCGAGCCCTCGAGGCCGCCCTCTGGCACTTCGGCAAGGTCAAGCCGGAACAGGTGTTGCGGCCGATCGAGGGGCCGGCCTGGCGGTACCGCGACCGTGCTCGCTTCTCGGTGCGCTTCGTCGCCAAGAAGGGCAAGGTGCTGATCGGCTTTCATGAGCGGAAGTCGAGTTTCGTCGCTGACATGGATTCCTGCGAGGTGGTGCCGGCGCATGTCAGCGCGCTGTTGCTGCCCCTGCGCGAGCTTGTCGCCGACATGGACCAGCGTGACCGGCTGCCGCAGATCGAGCTGGCGGTCGGCGACGAGGTGACGGCGCTCGTCTTGCGTCACCTCGACCCGCTGAGCGAGGCCGACCAGCAGCGCCTGCGCGATTTCGCTGCTCGGCACGGCGTGCAATGGTGGCTTCAGGCCAAGGGGCCGGGCACCGTCAAGCGCCAGGACGACGGCGGCCCCGAGCTCGCCTACACATTGCCGGAGTTCGGGGTGCGCATGCCGTTTCGCCCGACCGATTTCACGCAGGTCAACCCGCATATCAATCGGGTGCTGGTGGGCCGCGCCTTGCGCTTGTTGGATCCGCACCGTCATGAGCGGGTGATCGATTGGTTCTGCGGCCTCGGCAATTTCACGCTGCCGCTCGCCACCCGGGCGCGCGAGGTGCTCGGCATCGAAGGCAGCGAGCCGCTGGTGCAGCGTTCGCGGGCCAACGCGGCCGCCAACGGCCTGGCGGCGAACACCGGTTTCCTCGTCCGTGACCTTTTCGCGACGACGGCTGCCGACCTGGCAGTGCAGGGCCACGCCGACAAGTGGCTCGTCGACCCGCCCAGGGAAGGGGCCTTCGCGCTGGTCAAGGCGCTCGTCGACCTGACCGACGCCGACGCGCCTGCCGCCGGCTTCGTTGCTCCGGTGCGCATCGTCTACGTGAGCTGCAACCCGGCGACGCTGGCCCGCGACGCCGGGCTGCTGGTCCACCAGGCCGGCTACCGCTGCACGGCAGCCGGTGTGGTGAACATGTTTCCGCACACGGCGCATGTGGAGAGCATTGCGGTGTTCGAGCGACAGGCGCCTGGCGACGGCCTTGATCGAGACGACGGGCGGATGGCGGCGTGAACAATTGACTCCCCGTTCCCGGGGGTCGGCCCTGGACAGTGACGTTTCGGACCGCTGCGGCTCGATAGAGTCGTTTCATGTCAAAGACGCCTCGGGCCACCAGCATGAAATCGACCTTCTCCAAAGTTGCAAGCGTTGCGGCCAGAGTCGCAGGCATCGCAGCGCTCGTCACCGGTTTCTTTCAGGGAAGCTGCTTTGCAGCGGCCCTCGGTGCCCAACCGGCGCCCGATACTTTTGCGGTGGCCGACTGCAACTGGAACCATCCCGGTGCCAACCCGTTCATGGGCGATGTCGTGGCAGCGGTCGACCGCTACCAGGACATCGCCCCGGCGGTCCGTGCGCGTCTGAAGGCCCGGATGGCCAAACGCGACTACGACGAGGTCGTCGAGATTCGGCGCGACTCGATCGCCGGACGCAACGACTACGGCAGCGAGATCGCCGACATGCACTTCGGCACCCGGCAGTTGTGCCATCGAGTTACCCGGGCCGCCTGGTCGGCGCAGATGCAGGAGCGCGGCCTTGTCTATTGCGAGCAAGACCAATGCCTTCTGGTGCCGACCATTTGTCGCAATGTCAGCCGGATCCAGCGTCGTGCCGTGCACAACGAGCCGATGCACGCGATTTTCGTTCCGGGGCCTGCAGCTGGATTCGCGCCGGGATCCGAGGCCGATGATGCCGCGGTGCTGCTCCCCGCCGGGCCGATCGGATGGGCGCCGGGCGGGTCGGTCGGGTCGTCGGTGATCGGCGTGTCGGGCGGTGCGGCGGGTTTGGCGTTCACACAGGCCGGTGGCGGCAGTGGCGGGCTGGGCGGTGGGATGGGTGGAGCAGGTGGTGGAGCGGTCAACCCGCGTGCGTCACGTGCCGACGCGGCGTATGCGCTCGTCGATGAACCGTCGGGCCCACGACAATCGGCCAAGATCGTCAGTGTCGATACCGATCGGCCTGCCTCGGTCGGCATCGATCAGGCAACGATTGCTGCGCCGGTGCCCGAGCCGCAGACCTGGGCGTTGATGGCCGTGGGCCTGTTGACGCTGCTCCGCGTGGCGGCACGACGTCGGCGGAAGCCGTCTCAGGTCTGATCGGGTCGCGACGAAGCTCTCGCGCTCGACGCGGCGATAGCGGGGGGGTTGGGGCGAGCGGGGCGAGCGGGGCGAGTGTCGCGATCGAGGCGAGCAAAGGCGGATGCGGTCAGGCTGCGGCGTGCGACTGAGGCGGTCGGCAGATGACCATGGCAGCCCGCGAGCACACACCCCGTCCACACCGACGTTTTCATGCGTCGCGAAGGCGCACATCGCTAGGGCCGCTGACATGAAAAAGGGAGCCGAAGCCCCCTTTCAAAATCCCGAAGCGCCGTAACGATCAGTCGCGGCTGCTTCCCGCAAACCCGAGGATCGACAGCAACGACTGGAAGACGTTGTACAGATCGAGGTAGATGCTGAGCGTGGCGCTGATGTAGTTGGTCTCGAGGCCGTCACGAACCCGCTTCAGGTCATAGATGATGAAGGCCGAGAAGATGCCGATCGCCAGCACCGACACCGTGATCATCAATGCACTCGACTGAATGAAGATATTCGCCAGGCCGGCCACGATCAGCATGATCACGCCGACGAACAGGAACTTGCCCATCGACGACAGGTCGCGCTTGATGACGGTCGACAGCGTCGCCATCCCCAGGAAAATGACGCCGGTGCCGGCGAACGCCGTCATGATCACGCCCGCACCGTTCGCTTGACCGAGCACGAAACCGATCAGCCGCGACAGCATCAACCCCATGAAGAAGGTGAAGCCGAGCAGCACCGGAACTCCGGCAGCCGAGTTCTTCGTCCGCTCGATTGCAAAGATGAACCCGAAGGCGCCGACCAGAAAGACGATGGCGCTCATTCCCGAGCCCATCGACCGGGTGAAGCCGCTGCTCACCCCCAGCCATGCGCCGAGCACCGTCGGCACCATCGACAGCGCGAGCAGCCAGTAGGTGTTTCGCAGTACACGGTTTCGCTCGTCGATGGGCGCGACGGGAGTGGCGTAGCCGGTGTAGGCAGATTGCACGGGTTGGTTCACAGGGCCTCCTTGAATGGCTTGATTCGAGATCGGACTCGCAGCGCCGATTCTAGTTCCGTCTCCAGGACAGCGTCGCGCCGGAATCGGCCGGCGCAGGGCCGCTGGCCGGTGCAGAAGCAAGAGGGTCGACTCTTATAATGCAGTGTTTACCCGACCCTGCTGCCCTGCGCCCGGACGCTTCGTTGGACGAGTCGGGCCGGGCGCGCACCTCACCGGAGACGCCAGTGCCGCCGCATCAACTTCTCATCCCGCACACCCAGGCCGTCTTGGCACTTGCCGACGGCACGTTGTTCCGGGGCATCTCGATCGGTGCTCCGGGGGAAACCGTGGGTGAGGTGGTGTTCAACACGGCGATGACCGGTTATCAGGAGATCCTGACGGATCCGAGCTACTGCCGCCAGATCGTGACGCTCACCTATCCGCACATCGGCAATTACGGCGTCAGCCCGGAAGACGTGGAAGCGAAGAAGGTCCACGCTGCTGGTCTCGTGATCAAGGACCTGCCGCTGCGCGCGTCGAACTTTCGCAGCAGTATGACGCTCTCGCAATATCTGGTCCGCGAAGGCACGGTCGGCATCGCCAATATCGACACCCGGCGCCTGACCCGCCATCTGCGCGCCCAGGGCGCGCAAAACGGCTGCATCCTGGCTTTGGCGGACGGCGAAGCGCTGACCTCCGCGGCCGAGGACCGTGCGATCTCGAAGGCGCAGGCCGCGCCGAGCATGAGCGGGCTCGACCTGGCAAAGGTCGTCAGCCAGCGCGAGTCCTACGAATGGCTGGAAACCGAATGGGCGCTCGAAGGCGGCGTCGGGCAGCTGGCCGATCCGACCTTCCATGTCGTCGCCTACGACTACGGCGTCAAGCTGAACATCCTGCGCATGCTGGCCAGCCGCGGCTGCCGGGTAACGGTCGTGCCGGCCCAGACGCCGGCCGCCGAGGTGCTGAAGTACCGCCCCGACGGCATTTTCCTGAGCAACGGCCCGGGCGACCCGGAACCCTGCGACTACGCGATCGAATCGACCGGGCAACTGGTCGAATCCGGCCTGCCGACCTTCGGCATCTGCCTCGGGCATCAGATCATGGCGCTCGCCGCGGGCGCTCGGACCTTCAAGATGAAGTTCGGCCACCACGGTGCGAATCACCCGGTCAAGGACTTGGACAGCGGCCGCGTCAGCATCACCAGCCAGAACCATGGTTTCGCGGTCGACCCGGCGACGCTGCCCTCGAATCTCCGGACGACGCATGTGTCGCTGTTCGACGGCACGTTGCAGGGCCTGGCCCGCACCGACAAGCCGGCGTTTTGCTTCCAGGGCCATCCGGAGGCTTCGCCCGGCCCGCACGACATTGCCTACCTCTTCGACCGCTTCATCGGCTTGATGGCGCAACACACCGGGAAGACGCATGCCCAAGCGCAGTGACCTGAAGACGATCCTCATCATCGGCGCGGGCCCGATCATCATCGGCCAGGCCTGTGAATTCGACTATTCCGGCGCCCAGGCGTGCAAGGCGCTGCGCGAGGAAGGCTACAAGGTCGTCCTCGTCAACAGCAACCCGGCGACGATCATGACCGATCCGGAGATGGCCGATGTGACCTACATCGAGCCCATCACCTGGCAGATCGTCGAGCGCATCATCGCCAAGGAGCGCCCGGATGCGGTGCTGCCGACGATGGGCGGCCAGACGGCGCTGAACTGCGCGCTCGACCTGCACAAGCACGGCGTGCTCGCCAAATACGGTGTCGAAATGATAGGCGCCAACGAACACGCGATCGAGAAGGCCGAGGACCGGCTCAAGTTCAAGGACGCGATGACCGGCATAGGCCTCGGTTCCGCTCGCTCCGGCATCGCCCACTCGATGGCCGATGCGCTCGAGGTGCAAAAGCGCATCACGGCGCTGACCGGCGGCGCGGGTTTCCCGATGGTCATCCGGCCGAGCTTTACCCTGGGCGGCTCGGGCGGCGGCATCGCCTACAACCCCGAGGAGTTCGAGGAGATCTGCAAGCGCGGCCTGGATCTGTCGCCGAGCAAGGAGTTGCTGATCGAGGAATCGCTGATTGGCTGGAAAGAGTTCGAGATGGAAGTCGTGCGCGACCACGCCGACAACTGCATCATCGTCTGCTCGATCGAGAACCTCGACCCGATGGGCATCCACACCGGCGACTCGATCACCGTCGCCCCGGCGCAGACGCTTTCCGACAAGGAATACCAGCTGCTGCGCAACGCCTCGATCGCGATCCTGCGCGAGATCGGCGTCGACACCGGCGGCTCGAACGTCCAGTTCGCGATCAACCCGGCAGACGGCCGGATGGTCGTGATCGAAATGAACCCGCGGGTGTCGCGTTCCTCGGCCCTGGCGTCGAAGGCGACCGGGTTTCCGATCGCCCGCATCGCTGCCAAGCTGGCGGTCGGCTACACGCTCGACGAGTTGCGCAACGACATCACCGGCGGCGCCACGCCGGCCTCCTTCGAGCCGAGCATCGACTACGTCGTCACCAAGATCCCGCGCTTCGCCTTCGAGAAGTTCCCGGCCGCCGACTCGCGCCTGACGACGCAGATGAAGTCGGTCGGCGAGGTGATGGCGATGGGCCGCACCTTCCAGGAAAGCTTTCAAAAGGCGCTGCGGGGCCTGGAGACCGGCATCGACGGCCTTTCCGAACGCACCGCTTGCCAGCCGGCCGACCGCGACGAGATCATCCAGGAAATCGGCGAGGCCGGGCCCGAGCGCATCCTCTTCGTCGCCGATGCCTTTCGCATCGGCATGAGCCTCGACGAGGTGTTCGAGGAAACCGCGATCGACCCCTGGTTCCTGGCGCAGATCGAGCAGCTGGTGCACCACGAGCAGGCGATCGCGGGCCGCAGCATCGACGACGTCTCGCGGGACGAGCTCCGCTTCCTGAAAAGCAAGGGCTTTTCCGACCGCCGGCTGGCGAAACTGCTCGACGCGAACCAGCACGAAGTGCGCAAGGCGCGCTGGTCGCTCGGCGTTCGCCCGGTCTACAAGCGGGTCGACACCTGCGCCGCCGAGTTCGCGACCCAGACCGCCTATCTGTACTCCACCTACGATGAGGAATGCGAAGCGGAGCCGACGACGGCACGCAAGATCATGGTGCTCGGCGGCGGCCCGAATCGGATCGGCCAGGGCATCGAGTTCGACTACTGCTGCGTGCACGCGGCGCAATCGATGCGGGAGGACGGCTACGAGACCATCATGGTCAACTGCAATCCGGAGACGGTGAGCGCCGACTACGACACCCCCGACCGCCCGCACTGCGAGCCGGTGACGCACGAGCGCGTGCGCGAGATCGCCAAGCTGGAAGGACGGGTCGGCGTGATCGTTCAATATGGCGGGCAGACGCCGCTCAAGCTCGCCCTTGATCTGCAGCGCGCCGGCGTGCCCATCATCGGCACGACTCCCGACAGCATCGACATCGCCGAGGACCGCGAGCGCTTCCAGAAGCTGCTGCACGACATCGGCCTGAAGCAGCCGCCGAACCGCACCGCCCGCACCGAGGAGGCGGCACTCGTGCTCGCCCGCGAGATCGGCTACCCGCTGGTGGTGCGGCCGAGCTACGTCCTCGGCGGCCGGGCGATGGAGATCGTCCACGGCGACAAGGATCTGGAGCGCTACATGCGCGAGGCCGTGCGCGTCAGTGAAAAGTCGCCGGTGCTGCTCGACCGGTTTCTCGACGACGCCATCGAGGTCGACGTCGACTGCATCGCCGACGGGCAGGACGTGATGATCGGCGGGATCATGGAGCACGTCGAGCAGGCGGGCATCCCTTCGGGCGACTCGGCCTGCTCGCTGCCACCGTACTCGCTGCCGATGGCGTTGCAGGACGAGATGCGCCGCCAGACGGTCGCGATGGCCAAGGCGCTGAAGGTCGTCGGCCTGATGAACGTGCAGTTCGCGATCCAGGGTCTGGAC
>CAXTDH010000159.1:0-7130 GCA_964242405.1 uncultured Rhizobacter sp.
GCACGGCCGCGTCGTGCGGCCACCCTACGCTGGCCTCGATGCCGGCGACTTCGTCGGCAACTCCCTGGAGTCGGTCGACGAAGGTTCGGTCGCGCACATCCCCGGCATTCGCGCCGTGGTCGTGATCCGCGACTTCGTCGGCATCGTCGCCGAGCGCGAAGAGGCCGCTGACGCCGCGATGCGCGCGCTGCGCGTCGCCTGGCGGCCCTTGCCCGGCTCGCCGCCGCTCGCCGACCTCGAATCCGCGCTCAAGAGCAACCCGTCGACGCGCCGGGTGCTGCTCGAACGCGGCGACGTCGATGCCGCACTTGCCGGCGCCGCCGAGCCGATGTCGCGAAGCTACGTCTGGCCGTACCAGCTGCATGCATCGATCGGCCCGTCGTGCGCGGTCGCCGATTGGCAGGGCGGTGCGCTCACCGTCTGGGCCGGCACCCAGAACCCGCACCTGCTGCGCGCCGACCTCGCGTTGCTGACGGGCCTGCCCGTGACGGCGGTCGACGTCGTCCGCATGGAAGCCGCGGGCTGCTACGGTCGCAACTGCGCCGACGACGTCGCGGCCGATGCGGCGCTGCTCTCGCGTGCGGTCGGCGCGCCGGTCCGGGTCCAGCTCTCACGTGAGCAGGAGCACCTCTGGGAGCCCAAGGGCGCCGCGC
This sequence comes from uncultured Rhizobacter sp., assembly GCA_964242405.1. GTDB lineage: Bacteria > Pseudomonadota > Gammaproteobacteria > Burkholderiales > Burkholderiaceae_C > LMDS01. The sequence continues at coordinate 654 of CAXTDH010000159.1, forward strand.
AGCTGATGCAGGTGCAAGGCGGGCTCACGGCCGATGGCCAGGTCGCGGGCTACGACTTCCAGACCGCCTATCCCTCGAACGGCGCGCCCACGCTCGCACTGCTGTTGACGCGCACCGTCCTGCCCGCCGCCATCGCCTACGAGATGGGCGACCGAACCGCGGTGCCGCCCTATGACTACGCGAACCTGCGGGTGGTCGCCCACGACATGGCGCCCATCCTGCGTGCCGCCTGGCTGCGCGGCGTCTCGGCGTTGCCGAACGTCTTCGCCCACGAATCCTACATCGACGAACTCGCGACCGCCGCCGCTGTCGACCCGGTCGAATTCCGGCTGCGCCAGTTGCCCGACGAGCGCGCCGCCGAACTCGTCCGCGCGACCGCCGAACGCGCCGGCTGGTTGCCGCATACCGAACCGCAGCAGCAGGCGGCCGACGGCAGGCGGCTGAAAGGCCAGGGCTTCGCCTACGCCCGCTACCTGCACAGCCGCTTCCCCGGCTTCGGCGCCGCCTGGGCGGCCTGGGTCGCGGATGTGGAGGTCGACCGGGAGACGGGCGAGGTCCATGTCGGCCGCGTCTTCGTCGGCCACGACGCCGGGATGATGGTCAACCCGGCGGGCGTCCGCCACCAGGTCCACGGCAATGTGCTGCAGACCACCAGCCGGGCGCTGAAGGAGTCGGTCAGGATCGATGCGGCGACCCGGTTGCCGGCGAGTCGCGAGTGGGGCGGCTATCCGATTCTCGAGTTCCGGGAGGTGCCGGTCGTCGAGGTGCTGATGATGCCGCGCCAGGAGGAGCCGCCGCTCGGTGCCGGCGAGTCGTCGTCGGTACCGGGCACGGCGGCGATCGCCAACGCCATCTTCGACGCGACCGGCGTCCGCTTTCGGCAACCGCCGTTCACGCCGGAAGTGGTGCGGGCAGCGCTCAACCCGCTGCCGGCGCAGACGTCCGGGCCATCGCCGACCTCGACGCTTGCACCGGCCGTGACGACCCGGAGCGAACGCGACGCCGCACGCACACCGCCAGGCGCGCCCGTGGCGGCACACTGGCCGCGGCGTCGGTCGCTCTTGGCCCGCGCCGCCGGTCTCGTGGCCGGCGTCGTCGCCCTCGGTCTTGCCGCAGTCGGCTGGCGGCCCGCCATCGCCCCAATGGCGGCCGGCAGCGCAACCGGCGTCTACACAGAGGCGACGCTCGCACGCGGCCGGCAGCTCGCGGCGATGGGCAACTGCAGCGGCTGTCACACCGCGCCGGGCGGCCTTTCGAACGCCGGTGGCCTGGCGCTCGCCACGCCGTTCGGCGTCGTCTACAGCACCAACCTGACGCCGGACGCGGCCACCGGCATCGGCCGCTGGTCGTTCAGTGCGTTTCAACGGGCGATGCGCGAGGGCATCTCCCGTGACGGCACCCATCTCTATCCGGCCTTCCCCTACACGGCCTTCACCCGCACCACCGACGACGACCTGACGGCCCTCTACGCGTGGCTCATGGCCCAGCCGCCGGTCGCTGCGGTCGTGCCGAAGACGGCGCTGGCCTTCCCCTTCAACCTGCGGCCGCTGATGGCCTTGTGGAATGCCTTGTTCCTGCAGCCCGGCCCGGCGTCGCCGGTGGCCGGCCGCTCGCCCCTGTGGTCGCGCGGCGCCTATCTCGTCGACGGTCTCGGTCACTGTGGCGCCTGCCACAGCGCCCGAAGCGCCCTGGGCGCCGAGCAGGTCGGCACCGGCTATCTGGCCGGTGCGCTCGCCGACGGCTGGGAGGCACCGCCACTGACGGCGCTCAGCCGGGCGCCGCTGCCCTGGACCGAAGCGGAGCTGTTCGCCTATCTCCGGCAGGGTCACTCGGCGCAGCACGGCCCCGCCGGCGGGCCGATGGCCTCGGTGATCCGGCAGCTGCAGGCAGTGCCGGAGGCGGATATCCGGGCGATGGCGCACTATCTGGCCTCGTTCCAGACCGACCCGGCCCGGGTCGCCCCGCCGCTGGCCGGTCCGGGCCGTGGCGCCGAGGGGATCCAGCTGCCCGGCCCGACGCAACGCCTGTTCGAGGCCGCCTGCGGCGCCTGTCATCACGACGGCAACGGCCCGCAGGTCTTCGGCCGGAACACCCCCCTCGCGCTGAACACCAACCTGCACAGCGACCGGCCGGACAACCTGCTGCGCACCCTGCTCGACGGCATCCAGCAGCCAGCCACGGCCGAGGTCGGCCCGATGCCGGCGTTCCGCCACGCGCTCGACGACGCGCAGGTTGCCGAACTCGCTGCCTATCTGCGGCAACGGTTTGCGCCCGACAAGCCACCATGGCCCGATCTCCGGGCGACCACCCGGCGCCTGCGCGACGGGGCGATCGGCCATTGACGGGGCCGAACCTCGTCCCGCCATCGGAATTTCGGCAGCGAAGCACCCGAGCGGCGTCGCATCAACGCCGGATCAGCGCCGGATCAGCGCCGGATCGGCACGCCCCACACGTAACAATCGGTCGACTTGTATCACCGGGCCCAAGGGCAGACCCTGACGGGCCGTCTGCTGCGGAGTCTGCCGTCGGAGGGGCGTCTTCGGGCCGATCTGCAGGCGCCGGCACCTTGCTCGCTTCCTCGAACCGGAAGGTTTTCTCCCGTGTAGGACACGACTGACACCGGCCCGAATGCGCCACTCGTGTCGCGATGCGTGCGCGAGGACGGCGCACCGAATCCGCGTCGAATCGGCACGCGGCTCGGGCCACCCTGGCCTGCATGCAATTCCACGCCCCGTCACATCAAGCTACCAAAAGCGCCCAGGCGTGCGGATCAAAGCCGGCGCCAGCCAACAGAATCGCGCCGACTTTTCGTCAAAACAGCCAGCACCCCAGGGGCGTGCGCAGTCGGAGCATCGAGGATGAAGTTGGGTAGTTTGAAGTTCGAGCGCGATGGCGCTCCAGGAAGTCTGGTTTCGTCGCTGCGGAGGTGGTGCGCCGCTGTTTCGCAGCACACCGGCGCGCGGGCCGCGTCCGGCAACCGTTGGGCCAGCCGCGCGAGTTTCGCGATCGGCGCCCCCTTGTTGGCTCTTATGGTCGGATGCGGCGGCGGCGGTGAGGACACCTCGAGCACGCGGGTCGCCATGGCCGCCCCGTCCGTCGAAGGCGGTCGGGTCTCGACCCTCGCGGCGACGCAGGACTCGGGCAGCACGGTCACGAGCGCCACCACCACGTCCAGCTCGACGGCCACGACCTGGACCACCTGTGCCGCGGAGGGGCAGACCTGCGCCTTCACGGGCACGAAGCAGGTGCGCTACGGCGCGCTGTCGAGCTATGTCGTCCAGACCTTGAGCAGCGGCGCCGTCGTCTGCTCGAACGCGGTGTTCAGCGACCCCATCTACGGCACCGTCAAGAGCTGCTCGATCGCGGACGTCGATGTTGCAGTCGTCGACTTCGACCCGGCCAACTGGACGCCGTGCGCCACGGAAGGCGGCTCCTGCGTCTTCAGCGGCATCAAGACGGTGCGCTACGGCACGCCGGCCACCGCCGTGACCCAGGCGGCCACCGGCCCCGCCGCGTGCAACAACGGGGTGTTCGGCGACCCGATTTTCGGCGTCGTCAAGTCGTGTTGGGTTGCCGCGCAGCCGAACGTCGCGGGCTGGACGTTCTGCGCCAACGAGTCGCAGCGCTGCAGCTTCACCGGCACCCGGGCGGTTCGCTACGGCACCGCGACCGTCTTCGTGACCGCCACCTGGTCGAACGGCGTCGACTGCAGCAATGCGGTCTTCGGCGATCCGATCTTCGGCATTGTCAAGTCGTGCAGCTATTCGTCGGTCGACAGCTCGCCTCCGGGCGCGGCACCCCCGGTGGCAGTCGCCGGCGTCACCTTGCCGGCCGTGACCGTCAGCGCGTTGGGCACACCGACGCGGCTCGTGGCCACCGTCGTCGATGCTGCCGGAGCGTCGATCTCCGGCGCGACCATCACCTGGACGGTCGCCGACGCGGCCATCGCATCCCTCGATGCCGGGGGTGTCGCGACACCGCTGCGCCCCGGCTACACCACGGTCACGGCGAGCGTCGCCGGCAAGACGGCCACCGGTGTCCTGACGGTGCGCGGCTCCCTGCCGATCCCGACGCGCTCGCAGTATGTCGGCACGAACCTGGGCGGCATCTCCTACTACGGCAGCAACTTCCCGTTCGCCAATCTGTTGAAGACGAGCGCAGGCTGGGGTTCGGACAACGGCAACCCGTTCCCGTCGACCTCGGCCGACGGCTACCCGACCGCACTGGCGCCTGGCCAGCATGCCGTCGCCTCGGTGACCTGGGGCAACACCCACTATGCCGCCGGCCAGTACACGCTGCTCTGGGATGGCCAGGGGACGATGAATTTCCCGTGGGGCAACGTCCGGGTCGTCTCGAGCACCGCCAACCGCATCGTCGTCGAGCCGGTCGACCTGGGCGCGGCGATCACCGTGGGCATCGTCACGACCAATCCGGGCGACCCGGTTCGCAACGTGCGCTTCCTCTGGCCCGGTACCGAAACGACCTACGCGGCGCAGCAGTTCAATCCGGCCTACCTCGCCAGGATCGCTCCGTTCTCGGTGCTTCGTTTCATGGAGTGGGGCAATACGAACGGCTCATCGGTGGTCGAGTGGGCCGATCGCTCGCCGCCCTCGAGCGCCTTCTTTCCGTCGTCTGGCGGCGTGCCGATCGAGGTGATGATCGACCTGGCCAACACGCTGCATGTCGACCCGTGGTTCTGCATCCCGCACATGGCGAGCGACGACTACATCCGCCAGTTCGCGGCCCTGTTGCACACCCGGCTCGATCCGACGCTGCGGCCGCACATCGAGTACTCGAACGAAGTCTGGAACACCGGCTTTCCGCAGGCGCAGTGGGCGGTGGCGCAGTCGGCGGCCAAAGGCCTGCAGGCCCCCTATGGCCAGCCGTCGATCTTCTATGCCCGGCGTTCGGTGCAGATCTTCAAGCTGATGCAGCAGGTGTACGGCGCGGCCGATGCCCACCGGATGGTCCGGGTGATCGCCGGGCAGTCGGCCTGGACGCAGTTCTCGCAGAGCGCGCTCGCCGACGGCGACACCGCCGCCAACGCCGACGTGCTGGCGGTTGCACCGTACTTCGGCGCCGACAAGGCCGATGATCCGGCCAACGTCGCGCAGACCCTGTCCGCAGGGCCGAACGCGATCGTCGACCAGTTCCTCGTGAACATCCGCGGCAACAGCAAGGCGCAGATGGCCGCCAACGCGGCATTGGCGGCGCAATACCGCCTGAAGCTGCGCGCCTACGAGAGCGGGCCGGGCGACTCGGTCGGCTACTTCCCGGGCGACAAGCAGGACCCGATGACGGCGCTCTTCACGGCTGCCAACAACAGCCCGCGGATGACCGACGTCTACCTCGAGTACTACAGCCAGTGGAAGGCGGCGGGCGGCGACACGATGGTCCAGTTCAACGACATCGGCGGGTGGAGCAAGTGGGGCTTCTGGGGCTCGCTGCAGAACGTGACCGACGACGTCATGGCATCGCCCAAGTACCAGGGTCTGATGCGCTTCATCTCTGCCAATCCGACGACCGCGCAACAGACGACGTTGAAGGCGCCGGGCACGACGAACTGACCGGCCCCCGCCACGCCGACACCCGATCGGCGTGGCCCGGGGGGTCTCGCGCCGCCTAGAATTCGGCCTCGGCTATTCGATGCCTTTTTTGGGGAGCGCGCGATGTCGTTGGACGATCGGGACGGGAAGATCTGGATGGACGGCACGCTCGTCGACTGGCGCGACGCCAAGGTCCACGTGCTGACCCACACCCTGCACTACGGCTGCGGCGCCTTCGAGGGCGTTCGGGCCTACGACACCGCCCACGGCACGGCCATCTTTCGCCTCAAGGAGCACACCCAGCGGCTCTTCGACAGCGCCAAGATCCTGCGCATGAAGATTCCCTTCGGCTTCGAGGAGGTGATGGAGGCGCAAAAGACGGTGGTGCGCGAGAACCACCTCGAATCCTGCTATCTGCGGCCGCTCGCCTGGATCGGCTCCGAAAAACTCGGTGTCTCGCCGCGCGGCAACTCGATCCACCTGATGATCGCCGCCTGGCCCTGGGGCGCCTACCTCGGCGAGGAGGGCATGAAGCGCGGCATCCGCGTCAAGACCTCGAGCTACACCCGCCACCACGTCAACATCACGATGACGCAGGCCAAGGCGGTCAGCAACTACACCAATTCGATCCTCGCCAACATGGAGGCGGTCGACGATGGCTACGAGGAGGCGCTGCTGCTCGACGCCTCCGGTTTCGTCAGCGAAGGCGCGGGCGAGAACATCTTCATCATCAAGGGCGGCGTGGTCTACACCCCCGACCTGTCGGCCGGCGCCCTGAACGGCATCACCCGCAACACCGTCTTCGCGATCTGCCAGGACCTCGGCCTGAAGCTGATCGAGAAGCGGATCACCCGGGACGAGGTCTACATCGCCGACGAAGCCTTCTTCACCGGCACCGCGGCTGAAGTGACGCCGATCCGCGAACTCGACC
>CAXTDH010000160.1:0-7126 GCA_964242405.1 uncultured Rhizobacter sp.
CAGCCGGGCGATCCGGCTCGCCAGCTCGGCGAAGGTCTGCCGCCGGCCGAGGAAGACCGTGGCGCAGGCCTCGGGGCATTCCAGCAGCGACTTGTGGATGGGCTGGGTGAGTTGCATGGCGCACTGTAGGCAATGAGGCGGTGCGCCGTCATCGTCGTTTTGGACGATGGAGCGATGCGAGCGGATCTGCAAGACTGCAGGAATCGAAGCGTCGGCGCGGTCGGGCCGGGGGTCGAGACGCCAGCGGGGGCGCGTCGGCGTCGGGGCTTCGAGACATCGGAGTCGCCGAGTCGCCCACGCCCGGGAGACGTCGCAGGAACCCTATGTCGATGAACGTTGTCGCAGCGAACGGTCCGGCGGAGGCGGCTCTGCGGGACCAGGCCTTGCACGGCCAGGCTCGGCGCGAAGAGGCCGCCCGCGAAACGGCCTTCCGCGAAGAAATCCGCGCCTTCCTGCGCCAGGAGCTGACCGACGACCTGCGCCTGGCCGGCCGCCGCAGCGCCGGCCTGTGCAGCGACTACGCACCCGGCATCGAGTGGCACCGGCGCCTGGCGCGGCGCGGCTGGAGCGTCGCCCACTGGCCGGTCGAGCACGGCGGCTGCGGCTGGACGCTGCGCCAGCAAGCCATCTTCGCAGCCGAACTCGCGGCCGCCGACGCGCCGCAGATCGCACCGCAATCGACCCGCATGGTGGCCCCGGTGATCATGGCCTTCGGCACCGAGGCGCAGAAGGCCAGGTACCTCACAGCGATCCGGCGCGGCGACGACTACTGGGCCCAGGGCTACTCCGAACCACAAGCCGGCTCCGACCTGGCCGCGCTGCAATGCCGCGCCGTCCGGGCGACGGACGCCGACGGCGAGCACTACCGGGTCGACGGCAGCAAGATCTGGACGACCCACGCCCACCACGCCAACCGGATCTTCTGCCTGGTGCGGACCGGCGCCGGCGGCGCGAAGGCGCAGCAGGGCATCAGCTTCCTGCTGATCGACATGGACCTGCCCGGCATCTCCGTCCGGCCGATCATCAGCGCCTCCGGCGATCACGAGCTCAATCAGGTGTTCTTCGACAACGTCCGCGTGCCGGCGGACGCCCTGCTCGGCGAGGAGAACCAGGGCTGGACGGTCGCCAAGTACCTGCTCGATCATGAACGCGGGCACGCTTCGGCGCCCTGGCTGCGGGCCCGCCTGGCACGGCTGCGCGGCGCGTTGGCCGCCGCCTTCAGTGGTCGCCCGGCGGACGACCGCGAGCGCGCGGATCTGTGCCTGCGCCTGTGCGAGGCCGAATGCCGGATCGACGCCATCGAGGCGTTCGAGCGGCGTGCGTTCGCGGCCCAGGCCGCCGGTGAGCCGCCGGGCATCCGGCCGTCGGTGGGCAAGATCCTCGGCACCGAGGCGCGCCAGTGGCTGACCGAAATCGGTGTCGAGATCGCCGGTTTCCACGGCGCCGCCCGCCTGCCAATGGCCGATGCCGTCGATGCCGATCTGCCGGTGCCGGAGGAAGCCGTCTTCGCCGTCACCGCCTACCTGAACGACCGGGCCGCCTCGGTCTACGCCGGCTCCAACGAGGTGCAGCGCAACATCATCGCCCGGCATCTGTTGGGCAAGTTCTAGCGCCATGTTCGCGCTGACCGACACCCAGACGATGCTGCGCGACAGCTTGTCGCGCTTTCTCGCCGAACGATTCGACTTCGAGGCTCGCGGCCGGGCGCTCGGGCAAGCGAAGACCCGCCCGCCGGTGGCGATGTGGCAGGGCCTGGCGAGCGAACTGGGCATCCTCGGCCTCGGCTTCGACGAGGCGCACGGCGGCGGTCTGGCGGAGCGGCTCGTCGTCATGGAGACGCTGGGCGAGTCGCTGGCCGCGCAAACCTACCTGGCGACGGCGGTGATCGGCGGCGGCTTCGTGCGGGCGGCCCGGGCTGGGACGACCGCGGCGACCGACGCAGCAGACGCAGCAGACGCAGCAGACGCAGCAGACGCGGCCACTTCTGCCCCAGCGGCCACTACGGCCACTACGGCAACTGTGACCACTGCGACCAATACGACCAATACGACCACCGCGGCCACTACGACCACCGCGGCCACTGCGGCCACTGCGTTGCGGTCGCCTGCCTCGTCACCGATACCTTCGCTGATCCGGCGCATCGTCGACGGCCAGGCGGTGCTCGCCTTTGCCCAAACCGAGCCGGAGAGCCGCGACGATCTCTTCGACGTGCAGACGGCGCTGACCCGGGCGGGCGGCGAGCTGCGGCTGACCGGTCGCAAGGCGGTCGTGCTCGGTGCGCCCTGGGCGAGCCACTTCATCGTCACCGCCCGCAGCCATGGCGGGCGGCGCGACCGTGATGGCCTTTCGCTGCTGCTGGTGGCGGCCGATGCGCCCGGCATCACCCGGCGCGACTACCCGTCGCTCGACGGCGGCCAAGCGTCGGAGCTCGCCTTCCACGACGTGCGGCTGGACGATGCCGCGCTGCTCGGCGAGGAAGGCAAGGCCGCTGCGACGATCGCCCGGGTGGTCGACGAGGCGACGCTCGCCGTCTGCGCGGAGGCTGTCGGCGTGATGCGGCGCCTGCTCGCCGACACCCTCGCCTTTGCCCGCGAGCGCCGCCAGTTCGGCGTGCCGATCGCCAGTTTCCAGGTGCTGCAGCACCGGATGGTCGACATGTACATGGCGCTCGAGCTGGCGGACGCCGCCACCTGGGGCGCGCTTGATGCTTTCGCGGAGCCCGCCGAGGCCGATGACGCCAGCGATACCAGCAATACCAGCGATCCGGGCGATCGGAGCGACGCCGGCAAGCCGAGCAACGCCGACGACCTGCGCCGCGCCCGTGCCGTCTCGTCCGCCAAGGTCACCGTCAACAAGACCTGCCGCAGCGTCGGCCAGGGCGCGGTGCAGATCCACGGCGGCATGGGCATGACCGAGGAACTGGCCGTCAGCCACTACTTCCGGCGGGCGCTCATGATCGAGCAGCAGTTCGGCTCGGTCGCCCACCATCTGCAGCGTCTGGACGCGTGGCGGAACGCTACACCTTCGACCGGCTAGCCCGCCCCGCCCATCGAGCGCACCAGGTTCGTCATCAAGATCTGCCGCACCCGGGCGACCATCTCCATCCGCGCGGCGTTCATCTCCGGCGCTTCCATCGGCGGGCCCCAATCCATGTACAGGAAGGCGATCGGCGCCTGCCGAGCATGCAACGGAATCAGGCAGAAACTGCGCGCACTCCCCAGGAGCGACGACCACCAGGCCGGCAGCTTGCCGCGCAGGTTCGTCGCCTTCGCATCCTCGATGAAGAGCGCGCGTTCCTTGCCCAGCACGGCGTGGAAGAGGTCGGCCTGCGGCTTGCTGTCGAAATGCAGGTCGGGCAGCAGGGCCGTGGCCTTGTCGCCAAGGCCGAAACGGGCACGGAACCGATGCTCCTTGGGCACCAGCAAGAAGGCGAAGCTGCGCTTGGCGCCGAAGTTGCGGTGCAGGTACTCGAGCGAGAGGATGAGCGACTGCGTCAGCGTGGCGTTCTTCGCGGTGTCCTGCAGTTCCTCCAGGCCGCGCTGCAGGCGGGCGACCTTCTCGGCCTCGGTCACCGGCCGGACGAGCGCCGCCGGCTCGCCCGCGAAGTGCTCCTCGGCGGCCAGGCGCGCCGCACGAATCGAATTCAACATGGCCGCCGGCTCGACGCCGAGCGCGGGCGCGAAGGTCTGCAGGAGGGTGGCGAACGCGGCTTCGAGGTCCTCGGGTGCCGCGTGCAGCACCTCGGCGCTCCGCACGGCCGCCGTCGCCACGGTGCTCAACCACTCCTCATGGCTGCCCGGTGTCTCGCCGGCTGCCGGCACCCGCGTGCGCAGCGGGTTCGTGAGCGCTGCCGGCAGGTTCCAGTGGCGTGCCATGCGCTGGCCGATGTCGGCGTAGCTGCCGCCGAGCGTTTCCCGGGCGGCGATCTCCCGTGAATCCGGATCGGCGCCGCTCCCCGACTCGATCTCGGCGAAGGTCTCGGGCAGGTAGAACGCGACCAGCAGCCGCCCGAGCCCCATCAGGATCGAGCAGACCGATGCGGTCTCGGCGTCCTTGATCGACGCCTGGCTGCCCGCCAGTTGCCGGCCGAGGAAACCGGCGAACACCGCCTTCTGCATTTCGGCGAGCGTGCCGGCCGTCTCCGGCCGGCCGCGGTCGACCGACTCCATCACCTTCAGGCCGAGTGCCAGGTGGGCGATCGTCTGCACGCCCAGCACCTGTACCGCCCGCGAGACCGAGTTCACCTCGCCGCCGAAAGAGGCGTACATGGCGCTGTTGGCCAGGCGCAGCGTGCGCTGCGTCAACGTCATGTCCGACAGCACGGTCTGGATCAGGTCGAAGTCGTTGTCCGACTCGGCGGTCAGCGAATTGAGGATGCTGCGGGCGGAATCGGAGAACGCCGGGATGTCGCCCTTCTCGCGCGCCTTCGTCATCAGCACGTCGAAGGTCTGGTCGAGCGTCACCGCCGGCGGCGCGAGGGTGGCGGTCATGCGGACCGGCGTCGCGGCGCGGCGGCCAGCGGCACCGCCTCGATCAAGGCGGCATATTGAGCGAGCGTCTGCGGCTTGCCGAAGAGATAGCCCTGGACGGCATCGCAACCCGCGTCCCGCAAGATGTGCCACTGCTCCTCGGTCTCGACGCCTTCGGCCACGCTTCGCAGGCCGAGGTCGCGGCTGAGTGCGAATACCGAGCGGCAGATCGCCAGATCGGTCTTCGAGGGCAGGTCCTTGACGAAGCTGCGGTCGATCTTGAGCGCCGACAGGCTGAAGCGCTTCAGGTAGGCGAGCGACGAATAGCCGGTGCCGAAATCGTCGACCGCGACCTTGACGCCCATCCCGGTCAGCTTGGCCAGCAGGAGCGCCGCGGCCTCCGGGTCGGTCATCAAGGTGCCCTCGGTGATCTCGAGTTGCAGCAGGTGCGGCGGCAGGTCGGCGAATGTCAGCGCGTCGGTGACGGATTGCAGGAACTTGGCGCCGCGGAATTGCCGCGGGCTGACGTTCACCGAGATCACCAGCTCGGTGTTCTTCTCGCGGTTGATCGTCGCCAGCCCCGTGGCCGCCGCCTTCAGCGCCCAGGAGCCGAGCACGTGGATCAGGCCGCACTCCTCGGCGACCGGTATGAACTCCACGGGCGAGACCGGATGGGTGCCGTCGCGTTGCCAGCGCATCAGCGCCTCGGCGCCGTACACCTTGCCCGACATGTCGACCAGCGGTTGATAGAGGAGGTAGAGCTCGCCGCCCGCGACGCCGTGGTGGAGCGCCGCTTCGAGCGAGAGCTCCGACCGCGAATCCGAGCGCTTGCCGCTGTCGACCATCAGGCAGCGGCTGCCGCCCGACTCCCGGGCCGCCTTCATCGCCGAACTGGCGCCGAGCAGGAGTTCGTCGTGGCTGCCGCCGTGGGTCGGAAACATCGCGAAGCCCATCGACGCGCTGACGTGGACGTCGTAGCCCTCGAGCATGAACGGGGCCTCGATCAGCGCCAGCAGCTTGAGGCCGAGGCGCAGCATCGTCTCGGCGTCGGCCATCTCGGGCATCAGCAGGGCGAATTCGTCCGGGCCGATGCGCGCCACCGTGTCGCTCGAGCGCACATGCTCGAGCAGGCGCTTGGCCACCTTGCGCAGCAGGTCGTCGCCGGTGCGCACGCCGAAAGCGTCGTTGACCTTGCGAAAGCCTTTCAGGTTGACCAGGAGCAGCGCAAAGCCGTTGCTCTTGCGCTTGGCCGACTCGATGGCGTGGGCGCAGCGGTCTTCGAGCAGCAATCGGTTCGGCAGGCCGGTGAGCTCGTCGTGGATCGCGCTGCGGGTGCCATCCTCGGGGGGCGACGCTGCGCCCTGGTGGCCGACCGCCATGATGCCGCGGCGACCGCGCACGTCGTAGCCGCTCAACGTCCAGCGCATCGGCACGGGCCGCTCCGGCCGCAACGGGCAATCGAGCTCGATGCGGCCGGCGGAGCCGAGCGCCGACGCCAGCGCCTTGCGCACCGCCGGATGCGACTCGGCAGCGAACAGATCCTGAAAGACGTGAGAAACGCCGAAATCGTTGTTGCCGAACACCCGTTCGACGCCCGCGGCAAAGGTGACTCGGCCTTCGTGGTCGAGGTGGAAGGCCACGTCGCCGGATGCTTCGAACAGCGCCTCCAGGGGGCTCTCGGCAACCCGGGAGGCCGGGACGGTCACGCGGGCCGCTCCACCGTGGCGAGCGACGTGCAGGAAGTCGAAATGAGCATGGGCGGTACGACGTGGGATCAAAGGTGGAACAACACCATATCGGCCAGGCGCCGAGGTGCTTGAGTGCAAGAGGCGGCACGCCGGGCCAGGCGACCCGTCGTCTTCAGGTGCCGAAGCCCGCGACCGGCGCGTCGCCGTGGCGTTCGCGCAGGGCTGCACGGTTTCCGTACAGACCATGGGCGGTGTTGATCAGGGCCACATGCGAGAACGCCTGAGGGAAATTGCCGAGCTGCCGCTTGGCGACGGGGTCGTATTCCTCGGCCAGCAGCCCGACGTCGTTGCGATAGGACAGGAGCCGGTCGAAGAGCGCCTGCGCTTCCGCCCGGCGGCCTTGCTGAATGTAGTTGTCGGCCAGCCAGAAGCTGCAGGCGAGGAACGCGCCTTCGCCCGGCGGCAGGCCGTCGACCGTCGCCTCGGTGTCGTAGCGCAGCACCAGCCCGTCGCGCAGGAGTTGCCGCTCCACCGCGGCGATGGTGCCGCGGATACGGGCGTCCTCCGGCGGCAGAAAGCCGACCAGCGGAATCAGCAGCAGGCTCGCATCGAGCGCCGTCGCGCCGTAGGACTGCACGAAGCTTTGTTGGGCCGCGTCGAAACCGCGCTCGCAGACCTGGGCGTGGATGCGGTCACGCACGGCGGTCCAGCGCTCGATCGGCCCTTCGAGGCCGAACTCGCGTGCCGAGCGGATCGCCCGGTCGAAGGCGACCCAGGTCATGACCTTCGAGTGAGTGAAATGCCGACGTTCGCCGCGCACCTCCCAGATGCCGTCGTCGGGCTGATCCCAGAGCCGCTCGAGCTGCTTCATCAGCGTCCGCTCGAGTGCCCAGCTGGTCTCGCTCGATGCCAGGCCGGCGCAGCGGGCGAGGTAGAACGCGCCGATCACCTCGCCGTACACGTCGAGCT
>CAXTDH010000161.1:0-1190 GCA_964242405.1 uncultured Rhizobacter sp.
TGACGGCGTTCCTGATCTCGTTCTTCCCGATCACCGTCAACATCGCGACCGGCCTGGCGACGCTGGAGCCGGAACTCGAAGACGTGCTCCGGGTGCTGGGCGCGAGGCGCTGGGACGTGCTCATCAAGGTCGGCCTGCCGCGCTCGCTGCCGTACTTCTATGCCTCGCTCAAGGTCGCGATCACCCTCGCCTTCGTCGGCACGACCGTCTCGGAGATGACGGCGGCCAACGAAGGCATCGGCTACCTGCTGATCTCGGCCGGCTCGTCGATGCAGATGGGCCTGGCCTTCGCCGGCCTGGCGGTCGTCGGTGCGATGGCGATGGCGATGTACGAATTGTTCGCGGTGCTCGAGAAGCGCACCACCGGCTGGGCGCACCGGGGCTCACGTGCCTGATCGGCGCAGGCCGCCGTCCCTGGCTGCGTGGCACGCGATGCAAAGCACGGCATGATCGCTTCATGACGCCGAATCAAGCTACGTCCAACGATCCCTCGCCTTCCGCGGCAGGTTCTGCGATGCCGGCTACCGCAGCCGCAGTTGCAACCGAAAGCGCTGCCCATGCCGAGACACCCGACGACCGCACCGAGCCGACGGCCGAGCAGATCCAGCGCCATCTGCGCGCGGCGAACGCCGTGGCACGTCGGGCGATGGGCGCCGGCCATCATCCGTTCGGTGCCATCCTGGTCGCGCCCGACCATGAAACGGTGCTCATCGAGCAGGGCAATATCGACACGGTCAACCATGCCGAAGCGGTGATGGCGCGTCTCGCAGCCCGCAGCTTCGCGCCGGACGAACTCTGGGGTTGCACGCTCTACACCACGGTCGAGCCGTGCTGCATGTGCGCCGGCACCCAGTATTGGGCGCATATCGGCCGGCTGGTCTACGGCATGGACGAGCACCGGCTGCTGGACTTCACCGGCAGCCATGTCGAGAACCCGACGATGAGCCTGCCCTGTCGCGAGGTCTTCGCTCGCGGCCAGAAACCCATCCGGGTGACCGGCCCGGTGCCGGACGTCGAGGCGGAGATCGCCGCCCTTCACGTCGGGTTCTGGCGGATGGGGGCGGCGAGCAGTGACGATGACAACGACAACGGCAACGACAACGCCAGCGCGGACAGCCGCGAGAGCGGTCGGGACGGCAGCAGTGGCAGCAGTGGCAGCAGTGGCAGCAGTGGCAGCAGTGGCAGCAGTG
>CAXTDH010000161.1:1290-5892 GCA_964242405.1 uncultured Rhizobacter sp.
GGCAGCAGTGGCAGCAGTGGCAGCAGTGGCAGCAGTGGCAGCAGTGGCAGCAGTGCCAGCAGTGGCAGCGGCCATGGCAAAGACAGCGGCAGCAGCGAAAGCAGCGGCACGACCGACAGCAGCGGCCTCACCGCCTGATGGCCTGGAAGGGATCGTTGCGGCTCGACTACCGCCGCGACCTCCATGGTGCGCCGGGCCCGGCAACACCCCGCACGGTGGCGCACAGCCGCCACGACGGGCCGCTGCGGGTGCTGGCGAGCCTGTATCCGGAGGCGCCGATCATCTGCCACCAGGTGCTGGTCCATCCGCCGGGTGGTCTGGTCGGTGGCGACGAACTCGGCATCGATATCGAGGTGCACGAAGGCGCCCATGCGCTGGTCACCACGCCGGGCGCGACCCGTTTCTACCGCAGCCTGGGCGCTGCGTCCAGCCAGCGACTGGCGGCCCGCGTCGCGAACGGTGGGCGGCTGGAGTGGCTGCCGCTCGAGACCATCGCCTTCAGCGGCTGCATCGCCGAAAACCGGATGCGCTTCGAGCTGGCGCCGCAGGCCGAGACGATCGGCTGGGACATCCTCGCGCTCGGCCTGCCAGCGTCGGATCAAGCCTTCGCGCGCGGCAGCATCACCCAGACGATCGATTTTCCCGGCCGCTGGCTGGAACACGGCACCGTGGCCGCGGACGACACCGTGCTGCTCGATTCGCCACTCGGCTTCGTGGGCCTGCGCACGCTGGCGACGCTTTGGTTCGCCGCGGGATCACCGCTACCGACCGCTCGCCGAGACCTGCTGCTGAACGCCGCCCGGCAGTCGATCGGCGCCGACGACACGCTTCGGCGCATCGCCGGCGTCACGTCAGCCCATGACGGCATCGTCGTACTGCGCGTGCTGGCCCCGCGGGTCGAGCCGGCCATGGCGCTCCTGACCCGCGTGTGGGCGGCTTGGCGTGAGGCTGCCTGGGGGCTCTTCGCCTGCCTGCCGCGGGTATGGCGGACCTGAGGCCGGCCTCGTGCTTCGCGGAGGCGTAGGCGTGGACGTGGGCGGGAGATATCAGAGCTGTCGCCACTCCAACATCACATCGGTCAGCCACGGATGCGATGCCAGCATGGCGGGGTAAAGTGGCCGCCAGGACGGTCGGCTCGACAGATCCAGGCCCCTCGTTGCGTCGGCCACTGCGAAAGCCACCAGCGTGCTGCAGTACAAGGCCCGTCGCCGGGGCGTACGGCTGGGGGCAAGCTTGGAAACAACCGCCTCCCACGCAGAATAGGGCTGGTGAAGATAGTTCAGGCTTGCGACGCTGATTGCCTGTCGCTCGGCCGCCGTGATTTTCGGATGACTGAGCCGTCGAACCTGAACGGACCGCTGATGGCAATAGCCCCAGACCGAACGCTCCCCGACAGGGTTGCCGAAGGTAGCGTCCACCACCAAGCCGCCGCCAACGTACACCGCCGCATGCGTGCACCTCGCTCCTTTAAATCATCAAGGGATTCAAGGAAGCCGTTTGAGCCGCCGTGATGACATGCCCCGCCGCGGTGCGGTCGCGGTGAACGAGAAGTAGGTCGCCCGGTTCCCAGTCACTGAAATTTGGACAGAGATGCCCGGGCCAACCTGTCGGCACCAGCGCCTCTTTCAGCTTGGACGCACTGCCCGCCGCCCCCATGGCCGGCGGCAGGACAACGCTAAGCAAGCACCTCGGCGTGCAGAACCCGTCGCAAGTCGACTTCAACGGTGAACTGCAGGCGCTGACCTTGCTCGAGTCGGCGCACGTCGACGCCGGGCGTGGTGGACGTCACGGCATACTCGAACCCGTCGTCATCCAACGCGCGGGCTTGCCGGTGCTCGGGGAACACGCTTGTGACTTTTGCCTGAACCTGCAGCGTCTGCTCGGGCACGGGCGTGTCTGCTACATCCGACCATTTGCGGGCGGAAGTAATGGTGCGAAAAGCCTGGTACCAGCTCATATGAACGCCGTTTTACACCAATTCGGACGGTATTGCCATCACCTCTGAACCAATAAGCGCCAACCGTTCACAGTGACAGTGACAAGGGGCAGTGACAAGGGGCAGTGACAAGAGGCACCGCAGTACATCCAGGCTAATCGTTCACGAAGCTGTAAGGCCCGCCACGCTCCAGCGCCTTGCGATAGGCCGGCCGGGTGTGGATGCGCTTGAGAAAGTCCATGAGCCGAGGCCGGCTCGCGTTCAGCCCCGCGCGCTGTGCCGAAGCCTCGACCGGGAAGCTCATCTGCACATCCGCAGCGCTGAATTCGTTGCCCGCGAACCATGCCGACCTGCCGAGTTCCGCCTCCATGAAGTCGAGCTGGCGTTTCAGGTTCGGCTCGACCATCGTTTCGAGCACCTTGTTGCAGATGCCACGGGCGATCGGCTTGACGAAGAACGGCATCGGCTGCGCCGGGATCCGCGTGAAGATGAGCTTGAGCAGCAGCGGCGACATGGCCGAGCCTTCGGCGAAGTGCAGCCAGTAGCGGTAGCGCAGCCGCTCGGGCGTGCCGGCCGGCGGAAGCAGGCGGCCGTTGCCGTGGCGTTCCAGGATGTACTCGATGATCGCGCCCGTCTCGGCGATGGTGAGGTCACCGTCGCTGTCGGTGATGACGGGCGACTTGCCGAGCGGGTGCACCTCGCGCAGCGCCGGCGGTGCGAGCATCGTCTTCGCGTCGCGCTCGTACTTGCGAATCTTGTACGGCACCCCGAGCTCCTCGAGCAACCAGAGCACCCGCTGCGATCGGGAGTTGTTGAGGTGGTGAACCGTGATCATGAGGCGAGCTGGCCTCCGCCCTATTCCTTCACCGACCCGGTCATCCCCGACACGTAGTACTCGACGAAGAACGAGTAGACGAACGCCACCGGCAGCGAGCCGAGAAGCGCACCGGCCATGAGCGCACCCCAGTGGTACACATCGCCCTCGACCAGTTCGGTGACGACGCCGACCGGCACCGTCTTCATCTCGGACGAAGAGATGAACGTGAGCGCGTAGATGAACTCGTTCCAGCTCAGGGTGAAGGCGAAGATGCCCGCCGAGATCAGCCCGGGCACCGCCAGCGGCAGCACGATCTTGACGAGGATCTGCCAGCGCGTCGCGCCGTCGATGAGCGCGCATTCCTCGAGTTCGTACGGTATCGAACGGAAGTAGCCCATCAGCAGCCAGGTGCAGAACGGGATCAGGAAGGTCGGATAGGTCAGGATCAGCGCCCAGCGGGTGTCGAACAGGCCGAGCTGGAAGACGATCGACGCCAGCGGAATGAAGAGGATCGACGGCGGCACCAGATAGGCGAGAAAGATCGCCAGCCCCATCTGCTTGGCACCCGAGAAGCGCAGCCGCTCGATCGCATAAGCGGCCATCACCGACGCGACGAGCGAGAACCCGGTCGACACCACCGAGACGATCACGGTGTTCCACAGCCATTCGGGATACGACGTCTTGAACAGCAGCTTGTAGAAATGCGCGAGCGTCGGGTTGATCACCCAGAACGGATTGCCGCCTCGCGCCAGCAATTCGTTGTCCGGCTTGAAGGCGGTGATAGCCATCCAATAGAACGGAAACAGCAACACCAGCAGGAAGCACAGAAGCGGCAGATAGACGACGAAGAACTTGCGGCGACGCGTTTCCAGGTAACCCATGCCGCCGGCATCGGCTGCGATCTCCTTCAGGTTGGACACCTTGGCCGCTGCCACGCTGCTCGTGTTCATTTGTCGCCGCCCCCTTGTTGCCAGGCACGGCGCTGCAGGCCGAAATAGCTGAACATGATCGCGGCGAGCAGGAAGGGCACCATCGCGATGGAGATGGCCGCGCCTTCACCGAGCGCGCCGCCCGAGATCGCGCGCTGGAACGACAGCGTCGCCATCAGGTGGGTGGCGTTCAACGGGCCGCCCCGGGTGATGACGTAGATCAACTGGAAATCGGTGAAGGTGAAGAGGACGGAGAACGTCATCACCACCGCGATGATCGGCGTGAGCAATGGCAGCGTCACATGGCGGAATTGCTGGAACGGCGTGGCGCCGTCGATCGCCGATGCTTCGTAATACGACGGCGATATGGTCTGCAGACCGGCGAGCAAGGTGATGGCGACGAAGGGCACGCCGCGCCACACATTGGCGAAGATGACCGACAGCCGCGCGTTCCACGGGTCGCCAAGAAAATCGATGTAGTGGTCTATCAGGCCGAGCTTCATCAAGATCCACGAGACGATCGAGAACTGCGCGTCGAAGATCCACCAGAACGCAATGGCCGAAAGCGCCGTCGGCACGATGTAGGGCAGCAGGATCACGGCGCGGAAGAAGGTCTTCATCGCCAGGTTGCGGTTGAGCAGCAGCGCCAGCCACAGCCCGAGCGCGAACTTCAGGATGCTCGCGACCGTGGTGTAGAAGAGCGTGTTGAACAGTGCCAGCCGGGTGACGCTGTCGCCCCACAGGAACGCATAGTTCTCGAGACCGATCCACTGCCCGGCGCGCCCCACCTTGGTGTCGGTGAAGCCCGCGGGCCTCACCTACGCAGTCGGTGACCAGCTCAATGTGCGCCTGCAGGTCACCGGCACCGCGCCGACCACCACTCAGGCCAAGGTATGGAAGGTCGGCACCACGGAGCCCAC
>CAXTDH010000161.1:5902-7060 GCA_964242405.1 uncultured Rhizobacter sp.
AGCGTGTTGCACAGTGCCAGCAGGGTGACGCTGCCGCCCCACAGGAAGGCCTAGTTCTCCAGACCGATCCCCTGGCCGGCGCGCCCCCCGTTCGTGTCGGTGAAGCCGAGCCAGACGCCGAGGCCGAGCGGATAGGTGAGGAAGATCACGAGCAACACCACCGCCGGCAGCATGAACAGCAGCCCCAGCCCGTTGCGGTTGTTCTGCAGCTTCTCGAGCATCAGCAAGACTCTCCGGCGCGGCTCGGGCCCAGCAAGGTCAGACCTTGTAGTACCGCTCGGCCCGCTTTTGCGCCCGTTCCGCCGCCTCTTTCGGCGTCTTGGAGCCGCTGACCGCTTCGGCGACCATGTTGACGATGATGAAATCAGCGCCGGCACCCGCCGATGCATAGCCGAGCTTGCCCGCGTATCCGGCCGGCCGCAGGTTCTTCACGCTGTCGCGATACGTCGTGTTCTTCGGATCGATCGTCCAGATGGCCGACTTCTCGTACGCCCGCAACGGCTGGGCAATGTAGCCGCCGGCACCGGTCAGCCAGGGGTCGAACTGCTCCTCCTCCATCATGAAACGAAGGAACTCCTTGGCGGCTTGCGGGTACTTGGTGTACTTCATCACCATCTGGTTGAAAAATAGATGGCTCTCGGTCGGCACGCCCACGGGCCCGATCGGGAACGGCGCGTGAAAGGTATCGACCCCGATCTCCTTGACCTTCGGGTCACTCGAATTTTTGGCCGCGTAGTAGATCGAGATGCCGTTGTTCGTCACGCTGATCTGGCCGTCCAGATACGCCTTGTTGTTGTTCGGGTCGAGCCAGCTGAGCGTGCCCGGGATGAAGGCGCCGTAGAGCTCGCGGCCGTAATCGAGCGCCTTCAGGGTCTCGGCGCTGTCGATGATGACCTTGTTGTTCTTGTCGACCAGCTGGCCGCCGTGCGACCAGACGAGCCAGTTGCACCAGAGGCCGTCGCCGGTGGCATTGCCGAGCGCCATGCCGCCCGGCGTGCCTTTTTCCTTCAGGGCTTTGTACATCGCGAGAAAGCCGGCGGTGTCCTTCGGGAAGGTGTCGAATCCGGCGGCCTTCACCTGGCTTTGCCGGTAGACGATATAGGAGCCGGCAGCGCCCAGCCCGAGGTGTTCCGGGTGGACGGCAAGCGCCTCGCCCGC
>CAXTDH010000162.1:0-7041 GCA_964242405.1 uncultured Rhizobacter sp.
CTTCCACAACTGCGTCTACGACCACTTGTGGAAGAACAACCGGCGCCGTCACGCCGAGCGCACGCCGACCTGGGACGTGCTGCGCAAGTACACGCCCGACACGAAGCTGATCTTCGTCGGCGACGCGACGATGAGCCCGTACGAGATCCTGCAGCCGGGCGGCAGCGTCGAGTACAACAACGAGGAGCCGGGCGCCGAATGGCTGGCGCGGCTCACCCAGGCGTTCCCGAAGTTCGCCTGGATCAACCCCGAGCCGCAGGGCGTCTGGGGCTACCGGCAGAGCATCGCCGTCATCCAGCAACTGATGAACCAGCGGATGTTCCCGTTGACGCTCGCTGGCCTGGAAGGAGCCACGCGCTTGCTGAGCAAATGACGATGGGCGGCGCGCTGCGGCGCGCAGCCGGTGCGGCGCGCAGGCGCGGGCCGCAGACCGTCGTGTGCGCGTGGGCTGTCGTCTGGGCGTCGACGCTCGCCGGCTGCGCCAACCTGCCCTTCATCGGCGAGCCGAAGGGCGGCGACTCGGCCTCGCCGGCCTCGCCGTCCGCTTCTGCGCCGTCGGCGGCGGCCAGTGCGGCACAAGCCCGCGCCGACTATCGATTCGAGGTCCAGGGCCCGCCGGCCCTCGCCCGGCTGTTGACCCAATACCTCGACCTATCCCGCTTCCAGACCGCGCCGGATGCCGATGCGATCGACGCGGCCGAACTCGAGCGCCTGCGCCGCGCCGCGCCGGCCCAGGCACGCGGCCTGCTCGAGACGCAGGGCTACTTCAACGCGACCGTGACCGCCGAGCGCATCGACTCGCCCGGTGCCGACAAGCCGCTGATCCGCATCGTCGTCGACCCCGGGCCGGTGACGCGGGTCACGGCGGTCGACATCGCCGCGACCGGGCCGTTGCAGCAGTCGGTCGACGCCGGCAATCCCGTGGCCCAAGCGGAGCTCGACCGCCTGCGCAAGGGCTGGACGCTCATGCCCGGCGAGCCCTTCCTGCAAAGCGCCTGGTCGAGTGCCAAATCGAGCGCGATCGCCGGCGTGCGGGCCAACGGCTACGTCGCGGCCGAATACGCCCGCAGTGCCGCGACGGTCGATGCACCGGCCAACAGCGCGCGCCTCGCCGTCGAGGTCGCGAGCGGGCCGCTCTACCTGGTCGGCCCGCTGCGTGTCACCGGCCTGGCGCAATTTCCACCCGACCCGGTGCTCAACCTCTCGCAATTCGGCCCGGGCGATCCGTACAGCGACAAGACCCTGCTCGACTACCAGGAGCGGCTACAAAAGCTCGGCCTCTTCGAAGGCGCGGCGGTCACGCTCGATCCGTCGTCTGCGACCTCGCAAGCCGCGCCGGTGGAGGTCAGGGTGCGCGAGGCGCCGATCCAGCAGGCGACCGTCGGCCTGGGCTACAGCACCAACACCGGCCCACGGGCGACGCTCGACTACACCCACCGCCGACCGTTCGGCATCGACTGGATCGGCACGTCCAAGATCGCCCTCGGCCCGAGCAACC
Source organism: uncultured Rhizobacter sp. (assembly GCA_964242405.1). GTDB lineage: Bacteria > Pseudomonadota > Gammaproteobacteria > Burkholderiales > Burkholderiaceae_C > LMDS01. The sequence continues at coordinate 1,499 of CAXTDH010000162.1, forward strand.
AGCAGATCGACGCCGATCTCACCTCGTACCCGCATAGCAACCTCTGGCGCAATTTCGTCGGCGGCACCCTGCAGCGGCTGAAGACCGATGACCAGACGCTCGACGGCTATACCCTGCGCGTCGGCCGATCGAAGCAGGATGCCCGCATCGACCGCCGCTACTACCTGGAGGCGACCCATGCCACGGTACTCAACGACCAGCTGAGTTCGAGCGGCGACGCCGTGACCGCCAACTACAACTGGCTCTACCGGGCGCTCGACAACGAGCTGCTGCCGACGACCGGCTATGCACTCACGACGCAAACCGCGATCGGCTATGCCCGCGGCAGCCGGGAAGTCGGCAGCGGCGGCGCGCAGGAGTCGGCGAAGGGCCCGCTGGCCCGCCTCTACCTGCGGCTCACCGGCTGGCACCCGCTCGGTGCCTGGTTCGGCAGTGGCCGGATCGAGGTCGGCCAGATCATCTCGGGCAGCCCTGTCGGCATCCCGGACACCCTGCTGTTCCGCGCCGGCGGCACCGACTCGGTGCGAGGCTACGGTTATCGGCAACTCGCGCCCAGCATCAACGGCGTCACCGTCGGCGGCCGGACGCTGATGACCGCCAGCATCGAGGCCGCCCATCCGATCGTCGCCCGTCATCCCGAGTTCCTCTATGCCGTCTTCATCGACGCGGGCAACGCGGCGGACAGCTGGAAGGGGCTCTCGCCGCGCGTCGGTTATGGCGCTGGCCTGCGCTGGCGCAGCCCCGTCGGCCCGCTCAGCCTGGATGTGGCTTACGGACAGGCGGTGCGGCAGTTTCGCGTCCACCTCAGCGTCGGAGTGAAGTTCTGATGGCCGACTCGCCGCCGAATCCGGTCGCCTCCCAGCCGCAGGCCGTGCCGGCGCCCCGGCGTCGCCGCGGAGTCGTTCTCAAGCTGCTGGGCGGCGCCGTGACGCTGCTGCTGACGGTCATCATGGCGGTCGGCGCGGGGCTCTGGTGGGCGCTGGGTACGCCTGATGGCAGCGCCTGGCTGCTGTCGAAGGTACCGGGGCTGCAGGTCGACAGCCCGCGCGGCGCGCTGGCCGGCGATTTCAGTGCCCGGCGACTGGTCATCGACCTGAACAAGACCGGTGACCGGGTGACCCTCGACGATGTCGGTTGGCGCGGCCTGGCGCTGCTTCGAGGCGATGGGCGGCGCTGGGCTCGTCTGACTATCGAGGCGCTGTCTGCATCACGTGTCGATGTCGTCCTGGCAGCGAAGCCGCAACAAAAGCCGGGTGCGCCACCGAAGGCACCGGCCAACCTGCAACTGCCGCTCGAGCTGGAGCTGAAGTCGCTGAAGGTCGGCGAACTCCGCGCGACGCCGCTCGGCGCCGCCGCCATCACCAACCTCGACGCGGCCCTGCATCTCGGCGCGGAGGGCGGCGCGGTGCATCGCATCAACCGGCTGGCGCTCGAAGTCGAGCGCATCACCGTCGCTGCGCGGGCCCGCATTGCGAGCGCCGCACCCATGGCGCTGAATGCGACCGTGGACGCGTCGCAGGCCGCGGTCGGCAACCTGCCAGGCTGGCTCGCGAAGTTGCAGCTCGCCGGGCCGATCGCCGAGCCGGTGCTCGACGCCAGCCTGCGCAGCAGTCAGGGTGCTGGCGCTGGCACTGGCACTGGCACTGGTGCTGGCGCTGGTGCTGGTGCTCGTGCCGGCCCGAGCGCTGGCCCGGAAGTTGACACGGGCATGGGCACGGGCCCGGCCGCGCGAGCGCTCGTCACGGCGCCGGCCCGAAGCGCCCAGACGCTCGATCTGCACGCCACGCTCCGGCCGTTCGCCGCCTGGCCGCTCGGCGAGTTGACCGCCCGCAGCAGGGGGCTCGATGTCTCGGCCTTTCTCGCCACCGCGCCTCGGACGGCCATCGACCTCGAGGCGCGCGCGGCCAGCAGTGGCACCGACCAGCCGGCCACCGTCACCCTGGCCCTCACCAATAGCCTGGCCGGCCCCTACGACCAGGGGCGGCTGCCGGTGCAATCGCTGCGGGCCGAGATCGTCGCCCGCCCGGATCGCGCGACCGAGGTCGAGCTGCGCTCCGTCGACATCGCTTTCGGGTCGACCGGCGCCACCGACGGCCGGATCAACGCGCACGGCCGCTGGTCGCCGAGCCGATGGCAGGTCGCCGCGACGGTCGATGCGCTCAAGCTGCGGCGCCTCGATGGGCGAGCGCCGGCCATGACGCTGACCGGCCCGGTGGACGCGACGGGCGACACGACTGCAGCCGTCGGCCAGGGCATCGCGCTGAAAGCGGCGCTGGCCGGCCAGCTCGACGAGGCGGGCAAGCTCCGGCCGGTGTCGTTGCGCCTCGAAACCTCCTTCGATCTGACCGGCGAGAGCCGACGGCTGCAGGTGGCGAACCTGGCCGCCGCGGCCGGCGAAGCGACGCTCAAGGCCTCGGGCAACGCGATTCAGGCCGGCCCGAACGCGCCCTGGGTCGTCAAACTCGACGCCGCCCTGGCCGAATTCGACCCCGGACTCTGGCTGCCGGGCGACAACCGGTCACCCTGGAAAAGCAGTCGCAACCGGATAAACGCCCGGGTCGGCGTCGATGCGACGGCGCCGGTGCCGGCCGCCGGCAGCGGGGCCGTCGACCTCCTCGCCGCCAGCCGTGGTCGGGCGTCGCTCGCCATCGGCGACGGCACCATCCTCGCGGGCGTCGCGGTCGGCGGCTCGGCGACCGCCCGGAGCGACAACGGCCGGGACGCTCAAGTGCGGGCCGACATCGTTGCCGGTGGCAATTCGCTGCACCTCGACGGTCGTCTCGGCATACGAGGCCGGGCTGCCCCTGCCACCACCGACGCCTTCGACCTCACAGTCGACGCTCGAACGCTCGCGACGCTGGCGCCGGTCTTCAAGCTCTTTCAACCGGCCGGGGCCGATGCGACCCTGACGGGCCGCGTCACGGCCCACGCCCACGTCGACGGCCGCTGGCCCACCATCACCAGCCACGGCGACCTCGACGCGCAGGAATTCCAGGCCGGCCCGCTCCGGCTGCAGCGTGCAGTGGCACAGTGGCAGGCCGGAACGGCAGCGACCGACCGCATGGCCCTCGATGCGAACGTTCAGCAGCTGCATTACGAGCCCAAGGGCGGCGCCCCGGGGCCGTCTCTCGAGAGCGCGACCGTACAGCTCACGGGCACGGCCCGCGCGCACACGCTCGCGGCCCGCCTGACCAGCCGTGCCCGGCCGCCCGCATGGGCCGAGGCGGTCACGCTGACCAACCAGGCGCCTGCTTCGTCGGCCGCCACAGCCCCGACCGCCACAAGCCCGACTGCGACGGGCCGCACCGCGACGGGTCGCACCGCGACGGATCGAATCTCGACCGACCCCACCGCGGCAGCTCCGATCGCGCCTGGTTCGACCGCAGCGCCGGCCCTCGCCGCGGGCGTCACAGCGCCCGTCGTCGCCAGCACTGGCCGCACCGCGCCGCCGACCCGGGTGACGGTCGCCACACTGACGGCCCGCGGCGGCCTCGTCGACCAGCCGGGCGCGGCGTTGTCGGGTTGGCGCGGTACGCTGCAGTCGGCCGACCTTGGCGCCGACGGCACGGCGGCCGTGCCCTTGCTGCGGGCCCGCGACCTGTCGCTCGAGGCGTTCTGGGGCGGCGGCCCCGTGCGTGCCGCTGTGCGACCCGGCCGTCTGGAAGTGCTCGGCGGCGTGGTGCGCTGGAGCCGGCTCGAATATGCGGCCGCACCCGCCGCCTCTACCCCCGCCGTGCCCCCCGGCACCTCGCCCCGGTCACCCAGCGCCGACATCGGCTCGCCAGTCGCTGCCCTGCCCCGCATCGAGGTCGACGCGACCATCGAGCCCTTGCGCGTCGCACCGCTGCTCGCCCAGGCGCAGCCGACCTTCGGTTGGGGTGGCGACCTCGGCATCGGCGGCCGTATCCGACTCTCGATCAGCGACAGCACCGGCGTGCGGGCCGACATCCTCTTCGAACGCAGCAGCGGCGACCTGACGATCAGCGACGAACTCGGCACGCGCCCCTTGCGCCTGACCGAAGCGCGCGTGTCGCTCACGGCCGACCGCGGCCTCTGGAGCGCCTCGACGCGGTTCAACGGCGCCTCGCTCGGCACCGCGAAGATCGACGCCTCCGCCCGGACGTCACCCCAGGCCCTGACGCCGCCCGCCGACGCGCCGCTGGTCGGCAAGGTCGAACTGAACATCGGCGATCTGGGCGCCCTCGGCAACTGGGTGCCGCCGGGCTGGCGCGTCGGCGGTGCGCTCCGGGCCGATGCCGTGCTCGGCGGTCGGGTCGGCAAGCCCGACTACACCGGACAGGTGATCGGCAGCCAGATCACGGCCCGCAACTTCCTGGAGGGCGTCAAGGCCACCGACGGCGACTTTCTGGTGCGATTGGCCGGTAGCACGGCGACGATCGACCACTTCACCGCCAAAGGCGGCGACGGCCTGCTCAGCGTCACCGGGAACGCCACCTTCGACGACACGCCGGCGCTGCGCCTGGACATCACGGCCGACCGCTTCCAGCTGCTCGGCCGGATCGACCGCAAGATCGTCACCAGTGGTCAGGCGGCGGTCCGTCTGAATGCGAAGGCGGTCGCCGTCACCGGCCGCTTCAGCGTCGACCAGGGCTTGTTCGACATCACCCGCAGCGACGCGCCCAAGCTCGACGAGGACGTGACCGTCGTCCGTGCCGCCGGTGTCCTGTCGCCCGAGGCGGCAGCGTCGGCTGCGGCATCGCCCGGCAACAACGCCCCGGTACCGACGCTCGCCCTGGCCGGCCCGCCGGCGCCGGAGGCGCCACCACCGGTGCGCGCCGTCGATCTCGATCTGCAGGTCGATCTGGGCAAGCAGCTCGCGATCCGCGGCCATGGGCTCGCAGCCCGACTCGCCGGCGTGCTCAAGGTCAGCTCGCCGCAGGGCAAGCTGGCGGTCAACGGCACGGTCAGTGTCGTCGACGGCACCTTCAAGGCCTACGGTCAGGATCTGGTGATCGACCGCGGGCTGATCGCCTTTACCGGGCCGGTCGACCGGCCCCGGCTCGATATCGAGGCGACCCGGCCGAAGCTCGACAACCTGCGCGTCGGCGTGACCATCACCGGGAGCACCGCGAACCCGCGCATTCGGTTGTTCTCGGAACCGGAGCTCTCGGATGTCGACAAGCTGAGCTGGCTCGTCGTCGGCCGCGGCTCCGACGACCTCGGCCGGAACGAATCGGCCCTGCTGCAAAGCGCAGCGATGGCGCTCGTGTCCGGCGAGGGCAACGGCGAGCCGGGCATCACCGACCGCGTCACCAAGGCGCTCGGCCTCGACGAGTTGTCACTCGGCCAGTCGGAAGGCGCCGTCAAGCAGACGGTCGTGAACGTCGGCAAGAAGCTGTCGGACCGCTGGACGATCGGCTACCAGGGCGGGTTGAACGCCGCGACTGGCAGCGTCCAGCTGATCTACCGGATCGCCAAGCGCCTGACGGTTCGCGCGCAGGCGGGGAGCGAGAGCTCGCTCGACCTGATCTGGACCTGGCGCTGGCAGTAACGCCGCGGCGGCGATTGCCGTAGCGCTAGGC
>CAXTDH010000163.1:0-7027 GCA_964242405.1 uncultured Rhizobacter sp.
CCTCGACAAGAAGGACATGTACCGCACCAACCACGAGGCGACGATGCTCGCGATTCGTCGTGCGCTGAGCAATGAGCCTTCGGTCGACGAGCTGATCGCCAACCGGCACAAGATCAAGCACGACATGGACGACTGGTCCTGAGCAACCGGGCCCTGTGTCGGCGGCCGGCCGTGCCTACTGTGTCTCGGCGGCAGGCCGTGCTCGCATGAAGCTCGCGCTGTTCGACCTAGACCACACGCTGATCCCCTTCGACAGCGGCATGGCCTGGACGCGCTTTCTCGTCGGCCGAGGCGTGCTGCCCGCCGCCGCGGAGGCGACTTACCTCGGCTATTGCCACCAGTACGTCGCCGGCACGCTCGACATCCATGCGATGCACCGCGCCAGCGTGGCGCCGCTGGCGATCTTGCCGCGGACCGTCCTGGCGCAATACGCGAGCGACTTCGAGCAGGCCATGGACAAGCAGGTGCCGGCCGACATGCGGGCGCTCGTCGAGCGGCATCTGGCCGCCGGCGACCTGTGCGCCCTCGTCACCGCGACCACCCGCCTCATCGCCGAGCCGTTCGCGCGCCTCTTCGGCCTGACGCACGTGATCGCGACCGAGGCTGTCACCGCCGACGGCACGCCGACCGGCACCTTGACGGGTGAGATCGACGGCCTGCCGTGTTTTCGCGAGCACAAGGTGACGCGGGTGGCGCAGTGGCTGGCCGGGCGGCCGCTCACGGCCGGCGCGCAACTCGCCGCGTTCGGGCAAAGCTGGTTCTACTCGGATTCGATGAGCGACCTGCCCTTGCTGAGCGCGGTATCGAACCCGGTCGCAGTACGCCCCGACGCCCGACTGCGCGAGCACGCACTGCGCGCCGGCTGGCCGATCGTCGATCCGGCCTGACGCCGCGTTCCTCGCGTTGGCCGAGCGCCGCCGACGCGTCCGCGACCGAGCCGCGAATATGGGCCGCGAATGGGCCGCAGCAGTGCCGCGAATGGCCCGCAGCAGGGCCGCGGCCGAGCGCCGCCACCGAGCCGCGCGACCGGGCCACGACGGAGCCGCGACCGGGCCACGACCCGGCTTCGACCCGGCCATCCTCGGGCGCGATTCATCCGCTAAGGTCGACTCGCGGGATACCGATAAAGGAAGTCACGAGTCGACACGTCGCATCACGAGGGCGGCCTTACACCTGTACGGAGACAAACGATGAGCTGGATACGCAAGGTCAGCCTGGTGCGGCGAATCACCATCGGCTTCAGTTGCACCGCTGCCATTACCGCCGGCATCGGCGGCGTCGGCGTCTGGGCGCTGCAGAGCAGTGGTCAGGACATCGCGGCAGCCGTTCTGGCGGCCACCACCGTCGGCGGCTGCATGTTCTCTCTGCTGGCGGCGTGGGCCATCCGCAGCAGCATCAAGGAATCGGTCGAGTCGACCGTGCAGTGCGTCATCCGCATCGCCGGCGGCGACCTCGAAAGCAAGATCGAGTCGCCCGGCAAGGATGAAGTGTCGTGGCTGCGCGGCGAGCTCAATTCGATGCGGAAGAAACTGCGCAAGATGGTGCTCGACGTGCGCCTGACGGTCGACAGCGTCAACACCGCGTCGGAGGAGATCGCCAGCGGCAACCTCGACCTGTCGATTCGCACTGAAAAGCAGGCGAGCGCGCTCGAGGAGACCGCCAGTTCGATGGAGAATCTCACGAGCACGGTCCAGAGCAACGCCCGCAGCACGAACGAGGCGCGCACGGTCGTGTCCCAGTCGAGCGAGGTCGCGGCCCGAGGCGAGCGGACGATGCGCGACGTGATCGTGCGCATGGGCGAAATCAACGGCAGCGCGGCGAAGATCTCCGAGATCATCGGCGTGATCGACGGCATCGCCTTCCAGACCAACATCCTCGCGCTGAACGCAGCGGTCGAAGCCGCGCGCGCCGGCGAACACGGCCGCGGCTTCGCCGTCGTGGCCTCCGAGGTCCGTGCACTGGCGCAACGCAGCTCGACGGCGGCCCGCGAGATCAAGACGCTCATCGGCGATTCGGCACAAAAGGTCGAGGCCGGTTCCAAGCTGGTCGACGATGCCGGCCGGACGATGAAGGAAATCCTTCAGAGCGTGAACAAGGTGTCGGGCTTGATCGCCGAGATCGCCGACGCCGGTGAGTCGCAGAGCAGCGGCATCGACAAGGTGCACCGGGCGATCTCGCAGATCGACACGATGACGCAGCAGAACGCTGCGCTCGTCGAGCAAGTCGCCGCGGCGGCGCAGTCGCTCAAGGGCCAGTCGGGGCGCTTGACCGAATCGATGGGTTCGTTTCGCGTGGTGGCCTGACGCTGTTGCCGCGGATGAATATTCAGCGCTCGCTGCGACTCACGAGGGTGCTTTTTCGCGCGGTGTGGCCGGCTCCTTGTCGAGCTGTTCACGCTCGTAGCGCTGATAGACGAGGGTGGCATTGCGGCGGTGCACCGTGGCGTACTGATCCCAGGCGGCAAAGTCGGGCAGGGCACTCGAATCGGGCACTTCGCTGAGGGGCACGGTGGCTTTCACCAGCGCCTGGGCCCTGGTTGTCAACTGTTCCAGGTAGCGCTCGTTCTGGGTGATCATCTGCTTCGTTCCGGAGGGGCCGTGGCCGGGGACGATCACGTCGATCGGCAGGGCCTGCAGGCTGCGAAGCGCTTCACGCCACTGCGGCAGCTTGCCGTCGCTGACATCCGGGATGCGCATCGAATCCAGCAGGCCACCGGCAAACAGCGTTCGGGTGCGAGGGTCGTACACCGCCACATCACCCGGGCCGCTCGTGTGGCCGTAGTAGAGCAGCTGGATCGGTCGCCCGATCAGCGCGGCCACGTCGACTGACAGCGGGTCGGTGAACAGGATGTCGGGCGTGAGCAGCTCGGTGCCCCGCATCGTCTCTTCGCCCAAGGTTTCACGCAGCGCCTTCAGGCAGTTCTGGCAGCGGCTCGCCATCAGCGATGCCGAGGCCTGCTGCATCGCGATAGGGATGCCCTTCTCGCGGAATGCCGCGGCACCGAACAGGTACTCCCTTCGGGTGTGGGTGATGAGTACCAGCCGCACCGGTTGATCCGTGACGCTGCGGATGGCCTCGAGCAAGGCTCGGCCGTGCAAATAGGAGGTGCCGGTCTCGATCGCGAATACACCGGTGCGGCCGACGATGAAGCCTGAATTGCCGATACGCCCCAAGTTCATTGCGTCGGGTGCGCCGCTTTCGCCCGGCAACATGTAGACGCCATTGGCGAGCTCGATCGCGGCCGGCGCGGCCTTGACGGGCGCTGCCGACGCTGCCTTGGCGGTTGCCACTGGCGCATCGGTCGCCGCTGGCGCATCGGCCGCATTCGCCGTCAAGCCAGCGCACGCCAGCAAGGCGACATTCAACCAGCGACTTGCCGCTGACACCACTTTGTGATTGAGCATGGGAGACGGGCTGCGTAACGAAGGCGTTTGGAACAGGGGCGACGAAAGGACAACGCGGCGATCCGGCGACCCGGCGACCCGGCGATTTGACGACTCGGCGACTCGTCAGCGGGCCTCGACCAGCTTCTTGAGGTTGGCCAGCCCGCTCTGGTAGACGCTCGTGATGGCTTTGACGGCGGCCTCGTCGTTCTTGTCGGGCGGCGGGTCGTTGTTCGGGTAGCCGCGGTAGAAGGCGCCGCGCCATTCCACGGTCGTCGTGTTGCCCTCGCCGCTGACGCCGATCGTCGAGGTGTAGTTCGTGACGGGCAGCGCGCCGCCGTCTTTGGCGCGGTAGCTGTAGCGCATTTGGGCGTCGTCGTAGCGCTCGATCGTCTCGACGAGCGTGCCGCCATCCTTGAGCGTCACCTGCCGCACCGAGCCCTCGCCGTTACCTTTATCTGCAGGGCTGGCCGCCACCGCCGGATGCCAGTCCTTCAAGGCATCGAAGTTCTTGATCTTCGCCCAGACGGTAGACGGCGGGGCGTTGATGGTGATGGTCTCGACGACCTTTTGACGGGTCGGGCCATGCGCGCATGCCGGGGTCACGGCGACGGCGCCGCCGAGCAGGGCCGCGGCGAGCACCGGCCGCAGCCAACGAACGGCGAGTCGGTCAGACATGTGGGATCTTACTTTGGAGGTGATGAAGCTGGGTTGGGACATATTGATGATCGGTGGCGTTGCGTGCGTTGCGTGCGTTCGGTGACGCAGTCAGAAGTCGATGTGCATTGGGATGAATCCCTGCGGGCGGACTTGATTATTTGTTGGCATTGGCATTGGCATTGGCATTGGCGATGGCGATGGCAATAGCGATGGCGATGGCGATGGCGATGGCGATGGCGTTGTCCAGAGCAGAGCATGGGCTGAGGTCAGAGCGTCGCGGCAGCGGGCATTGCTGGCAAAAGACGCCGCGGTGGGTTGCACGGGCAGTGGCGTTTTGCGCAAGCGCCGCCACAGTGGAGGCGCGGGCAGTCGTGTGCCTAGCAGGGACCGTCGCGGCGGTGGCGACAGTGGAGGTATGCGCTGCAAGCGCCGTTGCGGTGGTGGACTGGTACGTATATGTTCTGAGAGCGTCGCCCCAATGGTTGTTGCAAAGGCGGGTGCGGGCAGGTTGCGGCGCGCGTGTGAGGCGCCGAGGAGCGGAGGGCTTGTGGCCACGCGCGCAGCGCGCTCGTTGACTGACTGGTCGCCCATGTTTGAACGCAGCGAACGAAGTGAGCGTAGAGAGTTTGGGCGACAGGCCACGAGCCCGAGCACCGGAGGGCAGTTGACGCGCCAGCGGCAACCGCCTCAGTCGCGCGCCGCAGCCTGCCCGCACCCGCCTTTGCTCGCCCCGCTCGCCCCAACCACCCCAATCGCCCCAATCGCCCCAATCGCCCCACGAAACCCCTTTACCCGGCGACAAACGCGGACCCGTGACCACGACGCTCCCACGGTGCGATACGGCAATCGTCATCTCACGGCGCCACGACCGAACCGATGAACGCCCCGAACCCGCGGCTGTTGCGGCCGGTCGGAATCCGTGTGACCACCCGGCCGCTTCCCGCCTCGAGCACACTGACATCGTCGTCCATCCAGTTGACGACGTAGACGCGGTCACCGAAAGTTGCCACGCCTTCCGGGTAGCCGAAGCCGGTGAGCGTATGCAGCGTCGTGAGCGTGTCGGTATCGATCACGCTGACGCTGTCGTCGTGCTGATTAGTGACGTAGAGGAGGCGGCCGCCCAGCGCCAACGCGGCGCCGTAGGGTGCCTTGCCGACCTTGACCGTGGCGATCACTTCGAGCCGGCGGGTGTCGATCACGGAGATGTCGTCGCTCATCACGTTTAGCGCGTAGAGCCGCGCCCGTGGCGCATCGTGGAGCAGCGCGAAGGGATGTGCGCCGACCTTCACCCGGCCTCGCACCCGCGCGTGGGCCAGGTCGATGACGGCGACGCTGTCGTCGTCGCGTTCGGCCACGAACACGGTCTCGCCGGTGTCATCGACCGCCACGCCGGCAGGTGCGCGCCCGACCTCGATCGCCGGCAGCGGCTCGCCATCGACGGCATCGAACACCATCAGCCGGTTGCTGTACCAATCGGCCACGAAGACGCGGCTGCCGTCCGCCGCCGCGTCGATGCCGACCGGGCCGCTGCCGGCGGGCAGGGTGGCCACGACCCGCTGCGTGCGCATGTCGATGACCGAGATCGTCCGGCTGTCCGGGTTCGACACATAGACCTTGCCGGCACGGCTCGATGCGACGACACCTGCCGGCGAGCGGCCGACGGGAATGGTCGTGACGACACGTTGCAAAGCGAGGTCGATCACCGACACGTCATGGCTGCCCTGATTGGTGATGTAGGCAAACGGCGCGGCGTTGCCGCGCCCTGGCAAGCCAGCGACGAGCACCGCCGCGAACAGCGCCGAGCCGGCAGCGCGCCCACACCCGCTCCACCGAACGCGCAGGGGTAAACGCGAACCCGAGTGCAAACGCAGACGCAATCCCAAACACCGAGGCAAACGCAAACGCAAACGCAGACGCTGACCCCCACTCGAGCGCAAACTCAGGCACCCACGGTGACATCGAGGCTGCTCTTCCACGTCGTCTGATCACTGTCGACGACCTCGACCGTAAGGGCATCCGAGCCGTGCGGGACGAAGTAGAAGCGCAGGTTCGGGTTCTCGCTGATCGAGAAATCGAGGTCCGCCGCCAGCACGGGTTGGCCGGCGTAAGCGACGTTGACGGCCCGCACGAAGCGGCGCGGCGTGTACTGGCGCGTGGACTGGTCCATCACCATGCCCGAGTCGTTCGGGTGGCTGATCATCACTTGGGCAAGCGTCGGCTGACCGCGTTTCGGCGTGCCGTCGACCCGCATCCTGATCTTGCCGAGCGAGGCGAGCGCGGCCTGTGGATCCTTGCCCGGCGGCGCCGAGCAGCCGCCGGACGCCTTGATGAAGCGGGTGCGCATCAGCAGCCGGCCGTCGCTGGTTTCGGCGATCGCGCGGACGAAGGTGTATTCGTCCACCCGCACCCGGGTCTCGACATCGGCGCGGCCGCTGTCCGGCGTGAACGAGAAGATCGCCGAAATCGGCGATGGGTTGTTGTCGATCACCAGGTGGAGCTTGGCGACGTAGGCCGACGGCGTCTGCGGTGGCAGCCAGCGCATGCCGATCGGCACCACGGCGGCGTCTTCGGCACGGACCGGGCCGTCGAGCCGCAGCACGGCGTCGTCGACGGTCGTGATCGGCCGGTCCTCGAACAGGCTGGCGCGCACCTTCTGCCAGATGGCGCTCGTCTCCGGGTTGTCGCCCGAGGCGATCGCCGCCTGGCTGCGGTGGGCGCCGCCGAGGGCGAGAGAGGCGATCAATGCCGCACCCGCAGTGCTTGCTTCGCGCCTGGACATGAGGTGTTTTTTCATTGCATCGCGCTCACTCTTCCCACTCCAGCTCCGCAAACGCGGCAGTGACGTTGCGGCGGTGGTATTGCTCGGCCAGCTTCCAAGGCGATGCCGCCTGCACCGCCACGCTGTCGACCGCCTGGGACAGCGATGTGCCCGCCTTGATGGCCGCTCGAGTTTCGCCGCGCAATGCTTCCAGATATGCCTGCTC
>CAXTDH010000164.1:0-7004 GCA_964242405.1 uncultured Rhizobacter sp.
CACTGGGGTACCGGCCACGGCTCGCCCTGGAACCCGGTGATGCGCGCGGCCGGCGGTGATTCGCTCTACATCTGCTCGGTGCTCGCACTCCGGCCGAAGACCGGCGAGATCGTCTGGCACTACCAATTTTCGCCCGGCGATGCCTATGACTACGACTCGACCGCCGAGATGGTGCTGGCCGACGTCATGGTCGATGGCAAGCCGGTCGCAGCGGTCATGAACGTCAATCGCAACGGCTTCTTCTACGTGCTCGACCGGGCGACCGGCAAGCTCGTCGCCGCCAACCAGTACGCCAAGAAGGTGACCTGGGCGAGCGGTGTCGACCTCCAGACCGGCCGGCCGATCGAAACGGAGATGACCCGGCGCTTCAAGACGCAAGGTGTGATGAGCGCCGACGAAGAGGTCTGGCCGAACATCCTCGGCTCGAAGAACTGGCAACCGATGAGCTTCGACCCGACCCGCCGGCTCGCCTTCGTCAACGGCATGGATTTCGGCGTGACGATGAAGAACGTGCGCCAGGAACTGAAGCTGCCGGCGATGTTCTTCGGCGCCGAGTTCACCGGCTTCCCGTCGCCACCCGACGGCAACCGCGGCTTCATCGCGGCCATCGACCCGACCACCGGCAAGCACGTCTGGGATGTGCCGCTGCAGGTGCCGCACTGGTCGGGCGTGATGTCGACCGGCGGCGGTCTCGTGTTCACCGGCAACCTGCTCGGCGAGTTCCTGGCCTACGACTCCGACACCGGCAAGCAGCTCTGGAAGTTCCAGACCGGATCGGGCATCTCCGGCATGCCGATCACCTGGGAGCAGAACGGCAAGCAGTACGTGACGATCACCAGCGGCGCGGCGACGCTCTACAACGCGGTCGGCGGCGACAAGAACCTGCCGGCGGTGCCGGTCGGCGGGTCGGTCTGGACGTTCGCGCTGCACTGAGTCGCGGAGGACCCGAACGCATGCCCACCTTGCCATCGCTTTCCCGGCGACGACCCGCGGCCGTCGCCCGCCGCTGGGCGCTTCTGGCGCTGATGCCGATGCCGGTGCTGATGCTGACGGCGCTGACCGGCCTGCCGCTTGCAGTCGCCGGAGGCGGGCCGCCGGTGCCGGCAGCTCCGCCGTCCCAGGACTACCCGCCCGACCCGAACGACCCCGACCCGCCGAAGGCGAAGGCGCCGGTGGTGCTTCCGCCGGCCGACCCGGCGAAGGTCGCGAGCGGCGGTCAGCTCTTCAAGGACTATTGCCAGAAGTGCCACGGCATCGGCATGGTGTCGCCCGGCCCGCCGTTCTTCGACCTTCGCACCTTTCCGCACGACGAGAAGCCGCGCTTCGTCGAGTCGGTGAGCCACGGCAAGCGGGCGATGCCGGCCTGGGGTGGGATCATCAAGCCGGCTGAGATCGAGTCGCTCTGGGTCTACGTATCGTCCTACAAGCAGCCCTGACGGGGCAATGTGCTCACAAGGCGCGGCCGACGGTCGCGCTCGGCAGACGGGTGCAGCCGGTGGTTGCGCCTGCAGACTGTCGGCCACCGGCGTAGCATGCTGCCACGATTTCGACGGCTCGCCTGCTTCATGAGCACGGCCTGCTGTCCGCCGACAGGTATTCGCCTGGCCGGTCATTGGCCCCATTTCAGGAGAAGTACCGATGCTCAGTCTCAACATCAACGGCAAGCCGCAGCAGCTGGACGTCACCGACGACATGCCGCTGCTCTGGGCGGTGCGCGACGTCGTCGGCCTGACCGGCACGAAGTTCGGTTGCGGTATGGCGCTCTGCGGTGCCTGCACAGTGCACGTCGACGGCCAGCCGGTCCGCTCCTGCGTGACGCCGGTCTCGCAGGTCGTCGGCAAGAAGATCACGACCATCGAGGCGATCGCGCAGAACCCGGTCGGCCGGCGTGTTCAGGCGGCGTGGAAGGCGCTGGATGTCGTGCAGTGCGGCTACTGCCAGTCCGGCCAGATCATGTCGGCGACGGCACTGCTGACCAAGACACCCAAGCCGAGCGATACCGACATCGACAACGCGATGAGCGGCAACATCTGCCGCTGCGGCACCTACCCGCGGATCAAGGCGGCGATCAAGCAAGCTGCCGGTATCCCGATCACCGCCGTGAAGAGGGCCTGAGCCATGATGATCATCGATTCAAATGCAGGCGTGTCGACCCGCGGTATGGACGTTCGAGGCGCGGCTTCGACCGTCGACCGTTCCGGCCCGGTGGCGTCCACCTCGCGCCGTTCCTTCCTCAAGGTCGGTGCGGCGGCCGGCGGCGGCCTCGTGGCCTCCTTTGCGTGGCCGGCGTTCGTCCAGGCCGCCGACACGCCCAAGCCCCCGCCCGGGCCGGTGCCGGCCGAGGCGGCGGTCGGCAAGGCCGCTGCCAAGGCCACCGAAGCGAGCGCCGGCTTCGCACCCAACGCCTTCATCAGCATCGACCGGCAAGGCGTCGTCAGCTTCGTCATGCACAAGGTCGAGATGGGGCAGGGCACCTTCACCTCGCTGCCGATGCTGATCGCCGAGGAACTGGAAGTCGATGTCGACAAGGTCAAGCTGATCCAGGCCCCGCCGGACGGCCAGCGCTACAGCGACCCGCTGCTGGGCGGCCAGGTCACCGGCGGCTCGACCTCGATCCGCAGCGGCTACGTGCCGTTGCGCACGGCCGGCGCGACCGTCCGGACGATGCTGGTCGGCGCTGCGGCGCAGACCTGGGGCGTCGACCCGGCGACCTGCTCGGCGAGCGACGGGGCCGTCAGCCATAAGGCCAGCGGCCGCAAGCTCGGCTACGGCCAGCTGGTCGACAAGGCCGCGGCGATGCCGGTGCCGACCGACGTCAAGCTGAAGGATGCGAAAGATTTTCGGCTGATCGGCAAGGCGCACCACCGGCTGGACGGTGCGGGCAAGGTCGACGGCTCGGCGATCTTCGGCATCGACGTGCAAGTCAAGGGCATGAGGGTCGCGACCGTGGCCGCTTCGCCGGTCCTGGGCGGCAAGCTCGCGACCACCGACGACGCCAAGGCGATGGCCGTCAAGGGTGTGCGGCAGATCGTCAAGATCGACGGTGCCGTGGCGGTCGTCGGCGACCACATGTGGGCTGCCAAGCAGGGGCTGGCCGCGCTCGCACCGACCTGGACGGACGGCGCCAACGCCGGCGTCTCCAGCGCGGAGCTGAACAAGCAGATGGCCGCCGCCTCGATGTCGCCGGGCGCCGTGGCGCGCAGCGACGGCAATGCCGCCGCCACGATCGCGGCCAGCAGCAACAAGATCGAGGCCGTCTACGAGTTGCCGTTCCTGGCGCATGCGCCGATGGAGCCGATCAACATTACGGTCGACTTGAAGAAAGACGACTGTCAGATCTGGTGCGGCACGCAGGTGCCGACCTTCGCCCAGGGCGCCGCGGCCAAGATCGCCGGCCTGCCGCTCGACAAGGTGACGATCCACAACCAGCTGATCGGCGGTGGTTTCGGGCGCCGGCTGGAGGTCGATTCGGTGGTCCAGGCGATGCTCTTCGCCAAGCAGATCGACGGCCCCGTGAAGTTTGTCTGGAGCCGCGAGGAAGACATCCAGCACGACATGTACCGGCCGTACTACTACGACCGGCTGTCGGCATCGCTCGACGACAAGGGCCAGCCGACCGCCTGGACGCACCGGGTCACCGGCTCGTCGATCATGTCGCGCTTCGCGCCGCCCGCGGTCGTGAACGGTGTCGATTCGGACGCGGTCGAAGGCGCGAAGGACTTGCCCTACGCCATCCCGAACGTCCATGTCGACTATGTGCGTCATGAGCCGCAAGGCATCCCGACGGCGTTCTGGCGCGGCGTCGGGCCGACGCACAACATCTTCGTCGTCGAGAGCTTCATGGACGAACTGGCGGCCAAGGCGGGCAAGGATCCGGTGCAGTACCGGCTCGACCTGCTGACCAAGACGCCGCGCGAGCGGGCGGTGCTGAAGCTGGCGGCCGAAAAGGCCGGTTGGGGCTCGCCCTTGAAGCCGGTCGCGGGCAGCAAGGTCGGGCGCGGCATCTCGGTGCAATTCGCCTTCGGCTCCTACATGTCGCAGGTGGTGGAGGTCGCGGTCGACAAGGAAGGCGCGATCAGCGTTCAACGTGTGGTGTGCGCCGTCGATTGCGGTCAGGTCGTCAACCCGGACACGGTGCAGGCGCAGCTCCAGGGCGGCATCATCTTCGGCATCAGCGCCGCGCTGTACGGCGAGATCACCTATGACCGCGGCCGGGTGGTGCAGAGCAACTTCCACGACTACCGGGTGCTGCGGATGAACGAGGCGCCGGCGATCGAGATCCATGTGGTGGCCAGCACCGAGGCGCCGGGCGGCCTGGGGGAGCCGGGGACATCGGCGTTGGCGCCGGCGCTGGCGAATGCGGTCTTCGCGGCGACCGGGCGGCGGGTGCGCAAGCTGCCGATCTCGCCGGGCGGGCTGCGCGACGCTTGACGATTACCGAGGAAGGCCTGCGTCCAGGCTTCTATGGGGCGCCTGCACCAAGCAGATCCGGGGGCGCCTGCCTACAGGCTGACCTGAGGCGCCCGGCGGTGCGTGGGGCTGGGCGTCGCCTGCAGCATCGGCGTCTGCCCAGGAACCGAAGCTCGTCCTCAGTCAGGATCCGATCAACTGGGCTGCTCGAACATGGCTCGCAAGATTTGCAAGGTCGACCGAAGCGTCGCCGGTCGCAGGGCGCCCAAACGCTTCGCAAGGCGGGTCTTGTCCAAGGCGCGAAGCTGATCGAGAACGATTAAACCTTGCGTCCCCTGAAACACGACCGCCATTCTGAACGCCGCGGGTCGAGAGCCGGTCGTCATCGGTGCGACGATCACCGTTCGCAGATGCGCGTTCATCTCGTTCGGTGAGACGACGACGCACGGCCGGGTTTTTTGGATTTCGCTGCCGACCGTCGGATCAAGAGTCGCCAGCCAGACCTCGCCCGTCTTGAACGTCACCAGACAATACTGTCGTCGGCTTCGTTGCCAAACTCAGGCCAGACCAGGGGTTCGCCATTCGACGCGGCCAGGCGAAGCGCATCGTCGGCCCACCCGTCGCGCGGGTTGCGCTTGACGGGCCTGATCTCGATCACGCCATCTTTGACCTGCATGTCGACAGCGCCCTCTAGGCCCAGCTGGGCCAGGATCGGCTTGGGAATCAGCACCCCCTGAGAGTTGCCGAACTTCCTGATGACGACCTCCACTTCAACACTCCTTGCCACCTGACGGCCTGTGAATACAATGTTAGCACAGCATCGACTCTGGCAAGGTTGCGGGCCGATGACCGCCCGGCAAGACGTGTCGACATCAACGGATCGCCACACCCCACGGCAACTTGCCGACCGGCACGTCGACCACCTTGCGGTTGGCCACCGTGTCGATCACCGACACCACCCCCGAACGGCCGCAGGCGACATAGAGCTTGTTGCCGTCGGGCGTGAGCGCCATGTTCCAAGGCCGCTGGCCGACCGGGATCGTGGCGGTGATCTTGCGGCTGGCGATGTCGAGCACCGAGACCGTGGCGTCGCCGCCGTTCGAGATGAACACGCGCTTGACGTCCGGGTGCACCGTGATGCCATTGCTGCGCAGCCCTGCCTTGATCCGGTCGAGGACGACGAATGTCCGGGCGTCGATCAGGTAGACCTCGCTCGCGTTCTCGGCGGCGACGAAGGCGAGGCGGCTGTCGATCGAAAAACCGATGCCGCGCGGCCGGGCGCCGACCGGAACCTGCGCGACCTGGGTTCGGCTCGCGAAGTCGATGATGTCGACGGCCTCGCCGTCTTCGGCGCTGACGAACACGTACTTGCCATCCGGCGAGAAGATGGCGTGCTCCGGGTTCTTGCCGCGCACGGTCACGACGAAGGCCTTGCGGTTGTCGCGGGTGTCGACGAACACGACGTCGTTGCTCTCCTCGACCGCGACCGCCAGCCAGCGGCCGTCTGCCGACATACCGACGCCCTCCGGCGATTCACCGAGCGCGATCACGCCGCTCTGGCGCCGCCCGATCAGGTCGACGACCACCAGCTGGTTGTGCGGCTGGTCGCTCACGTAGGCGGTGCGGCCGTCGAGGCTGACGACCGTGCCGCGCGGCTTGCTGCCGGTCGCGATGTCGGCGACGACCCGGTCGGTCGCGGTGTCGATGACGCTCAAAGTGGCCGAGCCTTCGTTCGGGACGTAGGCGAACGGCGCTGCCCAGGTCGTCGTGGTGACGAGGGTGGCGAGCAGCAGGGCGGGTAGGGAACGCATCATGGCAACGACACCGTGGCTGAAACACCCGCCGCCCAGGTTCGCCCGGGCGCCGGCTCGAAGAAGCGGCTGTTGCCTTCGTTGACGATCACCGAGCCGGCGTAGCGGCGGTCGAACAGATTGTCGCCGCGGACGAAGCCGGTCAGCTTCCACGGCCCGAGGTTGGCGACGTAGCCGATGTGGGCGCCGAGCACCGCGTAGCCCGGGGCGGCGTCCGCGTTCGCGTCGTTGACGAACACCCGGCTGGCGTAGCGGCCGTCGACGCCGGCGCGCAGCCCGCGCGGTGGTGACCAGTCGAGGCTCGCGGAGACGGTGTCGCGCGCCACACCCGGAATGTCGTTGCCGGACGGGATGGTCTGCTGTGCCGCGGCCGGGCACGGGCTGACGTTGCAGGTCTTGAAGGCGTCGCGGTAGGTGGCGTCCAGGTGGCTGACCGCTGCCTGTGCCCGCAGGTTCTGTGCAAAGGTGTTGCTCCAGCCGATCTCGATACCGGTGCGGCGGGTGGCGCCGGCGTTCTGGAACGTGGCCCTGCCGCCGACATTGCTCAGCGTCACGATCTCCTGCGTCGTGCGGACGCCGAACGCGGCCGCGTTCAGCTCGCCGAAGCCGTCGAGGCGGGTCTTGACGCCGACCTCCAGGTTTTGGTTGCGCGCCGGCTGCAGGTTGAAGTTCAGGCCGGTCGTGCCGTCCGGGCGGTACGCGAGTTCGTTCAAGGTCGGCGTCTCGAAACCCCGGCCAGCGGTGGCGTAGAGGTGCACCTTGTCGCTGAGCGCATACAGCACG
>CAXTDH010000165.1:0-7001 GCA_964242405.1 uncultured Rhizobacter sp.
CACGGCGTAGCCGCGGAAATCGTAGTGGTACTTGAGGTAGATCGCGTCGACCAGCAGTCGCAGCTCGATGGCGATGTCGTCGGGGTCGCCGCCGATCACGGCCGGAGCGGCGGCGGTCATCTCGGCATCCAGACGCGCACCAGCGACAACAGCTTCTCGACATCGAGCGGCTTGGCGATGTAGTCGTTGGCACCGGCCGCCACGCACTGCTCCTGGTCGTCGCGCATCGCCTTGGCCGTCAGGGCGATGATCGGCAGCTTCTTCCATTCCGGGCGCTTTCGGATCTCGCGCATCGCGGTGAAGCCGTCCATCTCCGGCATCATGATGTCCATCAGCACCAGGTCGACGGCAGCCGCACTCGAACCGGCGCCGCGCGCTGGGTTCGTGCGGGCCAGCAGCTCGAGCGCCTCCCGGCCGTTGCGCGCGATCTCGATCTTCACGCCCTTGGGCTCGAGCACGCTCGAGAGCGCGAAGATGTTGCGCACGTCGTCTTCGACGACCAGGATGCGCCGGCCGTCGAGCGCCGATTCGCGGTCGCGGGCGACCTTGAGCAGGCGCTGGCTTTCGGCCGGCAACGTGGCCTCCACCTGGTGCAGGAAGAGCGTCACTTCGTCGAGCAGGCGCTCGGGCGAGCGGGCATCCTTGATGATGATCGCCTTCGAGTAGCGCCGCAGCCGCTGCTCCTGGTCGCGGCCGAGCGACTGGCCGGTGTAGACGATGACCGGCGGAAACGACACCCCGTCCTGCGCCGACATCTTCTCCAGCAGCTCGTAGCCGCTGAGGTCAGGCAGGTTCAGGTCCATCACCATGCAGTCGAAGGTGCTGGCGGCGAGCGCCTCGAGCGCCTGCGCCGCGGTTTCGACGCAGGTGATGGCGACGTCGGCGTTGCCGAGCAGCTGGCGGATGCTGTCGCGCTGGCGGGCGTCGTCCTCGACCACCAGCACCTTGCGCAGCGCCTGCGAGAACACCGCCTCCAGGCGTTTGAGCGCATCGACGAGTTGCTCGCGCTTGACGGGCTTGAGCGCATAGCCGATGGCACCGAGTTCGAGCGCCTCCTTCGCGTAGTCGGCGACCGAGGCGACGTGCACCGGGATGTGCCGGGTGGCCGGGTCGCGCTTGAGCTGGTCGAGCACGCCGAGGCCGGAGTGGTCGGGCAGGTTCATGTCGAGCAGCACGGCGCTCGGCCGGTAGGCGATCGCCGCGGCCAGGCCGGCACTGGCGGTGTGGGCCAGCACACACTGGTAGCCCATCTCGTGCGCCAGATCGCGCAGGATGGCGGCGAAGCGGAGGTCGTCCTCGATCACCAGGATCAATCGGGCATCGGCGCGGAGCTGGTCGCGGTCGTCGGGCAAGCGAGCGGGCGACAGGACGGCGGGTGGCAACGGTGGGGCGGGTGGCACGTCGCTATTGAGGAACCGGCTCGGCGTCGCCGGTACGGTGTGTGCTTGCAGGGCCTTCGCGCCGCCCGCTGCTGCACGGCCCGCTGCCACGCCGCCCGCTGTCACGCCGCCACCCGCCGTCGCGCGAGCCGAATAGCTCAGCGGCAACGTCAGCGTGAAGACACTGCCGGCGCCGGGCGTGCTCTGCACGTCGATGTCGCCGCCGAGCAGCCGCGCCAGGTCGCGCGAGATCGACAAGCCCAGCCCCGTGCCGCCGTACTTGCGGTGGGTGCTGCCGTCGGCCTGCTGGAAGGCGTCGAAGATCAGCTCCTGCTGCTGGGTGTCGATGCCGATGCCGGTGTCGCGCACGGCGAACGTCACCCGGCCGCCGGCTGCCGGGGCGATGCGCAGCGACACCTCACCCGACTCGGTGAACTTGAGCGCGTTCGACAGCAGGTTCTTCAGGACCTGGCCCAGCCGCTGCTGATCGGTTTCGATGCGCGGCGGTGTGCCGGGCTCGATCGTGGCGCCCAGCGCCAGGCCCTTTTGCTCGGCCATCGGCCGGAGCGGGCGCAGCAGTTCGTCGACCGTGCGCGCGAGGTCGAGCTCCTCGCTCATCACCTCCACCTTGCCGGATTCGATCTTCGACAGGTCGAGGATGTCGTTGATGAGGGCCAGCAGGTCGTTGCCGGCATCGGAGATCGTCTGCGCGAAGCGCACTTCCTCTTCGTTGAGATGGCCGCTGCGGTTGTCGGCCAGCAGCTTGGCGAGGATCAGGGTCGAGTTGAGCGGCGTGCGCAGCTCGTGGCTCATATTGGCCAGGAATTCGCTCTTGTAGCGGCTGGCGCGTTCGAGCTCGACGGCGCGGTCGGTCAACACGGCCTGGGTGCGCGACAGGTCGTCCTTCTGGCGTTCCAGGATCTGTGCCTGCTCCTCGAGCTGGGTGTTGGTCTGCTCGAGTTCGGCCTGCTGCGACTCGAGCTGCACCTGCGACTCCTTCAGTGCCCGGGCCTGCTCCTCGAGCTCCTCGTTGCTGACGCGAAGCTCCTCCTGCTGGGCCTGCAGCTCCTCGGCCTGGGCCTGTGTTTCGTCGAGCAACTCCTGCAGGCGGCCACGGTCCAGCGCCGAGCGCACGGCGATGCCGAGCGACTCGCAGACGCGGTCCAGCAGCTCGCGCTCGTCCGGCCCGATCGCCCGCAGGAAGCCGAGTTCGAGCACGGCCTGCACGGCGCCGTCGGCGCTCGCCGGGGCGACCAGCAGTTCCCGCGCCGGGCCGCTGCCGAGCGCCGACGAGACCCGCAGGTAGCCGTCGGGGACGTCGGTCACATGCAGGGCCCTGCCGTCCTTCGCGACCTGGCCGAGCAGGCCGTCGCCCGGCCGCAGCAAGCGGTCGCCCGGCCGCAGCGCAGTGCCGCCCGGCTGCAGGGCGCTGTCGTCCGGCCGCAGCGCGCTATCGCCGGATTCAGTCGGCAACGCGAAGCCGGCGACGCGGGCGAACGAGCCGGCGTCGCCGCTGCCGTGCTCCGACGGCTGACCGGCGCGTTGGCGTACGTAGAGCGCACCGACTTGCGCGCCCAGGAAATGCGCGAGGTAGGCCAGAACCTTGTCGCCGAGCACCTCGAGCCGCTGTTCGCCTTGGATGCGGTCGGCCAGCCCCATCTGGCCCCGGCCGATCCAGGCCCGCCGCTGGGCGGCGCGGTAGTCGCGCGAGGCCAGGACGACGGCAATCACGATCAGCGCCAACAGCACGCCCGACCCACCCCAGGTGACCCATGCGGTGAACACGGCCGCGCTCCCCGATTCGAGCTGCCGCGCCAGCAATTCCTGGCGTTCGTCCGACTGGATCTCGCCGATCAGGCCGCGCGCCCTGTCCATCGACGCCTGGCCGCGGTCGGTACGGACGATCTGCAGCGCTGCCTGTCGATCGCCGGCCCGCATCTGGACGATGGTTTCGGCCAGCTCGGCGAGTTTGTCGACCGAGATCTGCTCGACCGTGGTGAGGCGCTGCAATTGCAACTCGCTGCCCGCGAGCAGGTGTCGCAGGCCGACGAAGCGGCCGGGAATGGCGACTCGGGCCGCCGAGTAGGGCTCAAGGTAGGTTTCCGCGCCGGTCAGCAGGAAGCCGCGTTGGCCGGTCTCCGCATCTTTCAGGTTCGACAGCAGCGCCTCGAGCTGTTCCAGCACTCTCAGGGTATGGCTGACCCGATTCGCCGCTTCGACCCGCTCGGTCGACGATCGCCAGGAAAAGAAGGCAATGACGACGACCGCCAGAACCGCGAGGGCGAAGGCGATGCTGCTGCGCGCCGGCAGAGGCGCGGCGAAGCGCCTGCGGCGTGAGGGATCGAAGGTCGTCATCGGCCGGCCGACCACACGTCACGCCTAACGATCGACAGCAGGTGCGTTCCTTGCCCCATGGGTTCCCAGACCGTTCGCCGGTGGTTGCGTTGACGAGCGTTGAAGGTGACCTCCGGGCTTGAGCCGGTTCCAAGGCGGGGTCGTCGAAGGTAGCATGCCGCCGGAGATCGTGCCCCAGGGCTCGCCGACTCGACATGAGGAACAACGATGCAAAACCCCTTCGTCAGCTGCACTGTCGACGGCGAAATCGCCGTCATCGCCATGAACAAGCCGCCGGTCAACGGCCTGGGCGCCGAGTTGCGCAGCGGCATCGCCGAGGCGCTCGACGAAGCGAACGCCGATGCCGCGGTCAAGGCGATCGTGCTGGCCGGCACTGCCCGCGCCTTTTCGGGCGGCGCCGACGTGACGGAGTTCGGCAGCGCCGCGGCAGCGCGCGAGCCGAACCTGCGGGTGCTGATCTCGCTGCTCGAGGACAGCCCGAAGCCGGTGGTCGCGGCCATCGCCGGCGTCTGCCTCGGTGGCGGCCTCGAGTTGGCGCTCGGGGCGCACTTCCGTGTCGCGGCGGCAGACGCGTCGCTCGGTTTGCCCGAGGTGAAGCTCGGTTTGATTCCCGGCGCTGGCGGCACGCAGCGGCTGCCACGGCTGATCGGCCTCGAGGCGGCGCTGAACCTGATCGTCTCCGGCGCGCCGGCGCCGGCTTCGAAGTTCGCCGGCACGCCGCTGATCGACGAGATCGCCGAGGGGGATGTCGTTGCTGCGGCGACCGCCTTCGCCCGCAAGGTCGTCGCTGAAGGCCGACCCGCCAGGCGGGTGCGGGATCTGAAGATGCGCGAGCCGAATGCCCAGGCTTTCCTGCAGTTCGCCCGCAACATGGTCGGTGCCACCTCGAAGCAGTTCCCGGCACCCTTGAGATGTGTCGAGGCGGTCGGTTGGTCGGTATCGAAGTCGTTCGACGAAGGCGTGCGCCTGGAGCGCGAAACCTTCATGACGCTGATGAACACGCCCGAATCGCGG
Organism: uncultured Rhizobacter sp.; assembly: GCA_964242405.1. Taxonomy (GTDB): domain Bacteria; phylum Pseudomonadota; class Gammaproteobacteria; order Burkholderiales; family Burkholderiaceae_C; genus LMDS01. Next base: position 4,749 of record CAXTDH010000165.1, read on the forward strand.
GCGCTGCGCCATGTGTTCGCGGCCGAACGAGCGGCGTCGAAGTTGAAGGACGTGCCCGAAGGGACGTCACTGCGCAATATCGCCCGAGTCGGCGTGATCGGCGCCGGGACGATGGGCGGCGGCATCACGATGAACTTCCTCAACGCCGGCATCCCGGTCGTGCTGCTTGAGACGAAGCAGGAGGCGCTGGCCCGCGGCATGGCGACGATCCGCAAGAACTACGAGAACTCGGCCAAGAAGGGCAAGTTGACCGCCGCGCAGGTCGAGGAGCGCATGGCGATGGTGACGCCGACGCTCGCCTACGACGGCTTCGCGCAGGTCGACCTGGTGATCGAGGCGGTGTTCGAGGACATCGAGGTCAAGCGCCAGGTGTTCGGCACGCTCGACGAAGTCTGCAAGCCGGGCGCGATCCTCGCGTCCAACACCTCCTACCTCGACCTGGACCGGATCGCCTCGTTCACGAAGCGCCCCGAGGACGTGATTGGCCTGCATTTCTTCAGCCCCGCCAACGTGATGCGGCTGCTCGAGATCGTGCGCGGCGCGAAAACGGCGCCGGACGTGCTCGCGACCAGCATGGCGCTGGCCAAGAAGATCAAGAAGATCGCGGTGGTGTCGGGCGTCTGCGACGGCTTCATCGGCAACCGGATGCTGGCGCGTTACGGCGCTGCGGCCAACGGCCTGATCAACGCCGGCGCGTCGCCGCAGCAGATCGACGGCGCGCTGCAGAAGTTCGGCATGGCGATGGGGCCGTTCCGCATGGGTGACCTGGCGGGCCTGGACATCGGCTGGGCGACGCGCAAGCGCAAGGCGGCGGAGGCTGGCGTCGATATGCGCCCGGTGGTCGCCGACCTGCTCTGCGAGGCCGGCCGCTTCGGCCAGAAAACAGGTGCCGGCTGGTACCGGTACGAGGCCGGCAAGCGAGACCCGATTCCGGACTCGACGACCGACGAGCTGATCACGCGCTACCGGGCCGAGAACGGCATCGCGCCGCGCAAGGTGAGCGACGACGAGGTGATCGAGCGCTGCATCTACGCGCTGGTCAACGAAGGCGCCCGCATCCTGGAGGAGGGGATCGCGGCGCGGGCCTCGGACATCGACATCGTCTATCTGAACGGCTACGGCTTTCCGCTCCACCGGGGTGGGCCGATGCTGTATGCGGATGGTGTCGGCCTGGCGAACGTCGTGCGCAGCTTGAAGCGGTTCGCGGCGGAGTCGGGGGCGGATGCGTCCTGGCGGCCGGCGCCGTTGCTGGTGCAGCTGGCAGCGGAGGGCAAGACGTTCAATTGAGGCGGTGCTGCATGCTCAGCCACTCACCATGCCGACGACCTTGGCCCGCAGGCGCCGCATGCCGCGCAGCCAGCGGTCGTAGTCGGCCGTCTTTCGCTGCAGGAAGGTCAGCACCTCGGGATGCGGCAGGACGAGGAAGCGCTCTTCGCGCATCGCCAAAGCGACCGCCGCCGCCACCGCCTCGGCCGACACCGCCCCGTCGCCGAGGAAGCTTTGGCTGCGCTGGCTGCCGTCCGCCCCCATCAGCATCGGCGTCAGCACGCCCTGCGGGCACAGGCAGCTGACGCGGATGCCCTGGTCGCCATGGGCGATCGCGAGCCATTCGGCGAAGCCGACCGCGGCGTGCTTGGTCACTGAATAAGGTGCCGCGTTGACCTGGCTCAAGAGCCCGGCCGCCGACGCGGTATGAACGAAGTAACCCTCGCCGCGGGCCAGCATCTGCGGCAGTGCCGCCCGCGCGGCGTACACATGCGCCATGACGTTGACGTCCCAGTGGCGCTGCCAGTCGACGTTGGCCGCGTCCTCGTCGCCGCGGACGATGATGCCGGCGTTCGAACAGAACACGTCGACTTGGCCGAACGCCTCGGTCGCGGCCTGCACCAGCGCCTGGACATCGGTCTCGATCGCCACATCGACCCGAAAATCCATCGCCCCGATCGCCGCCGCGACCGCCTGCGCGCCGGTACCGTCCCGGTCGGCGACGACGACGCCGCGTGCGCCGTCGGCCACGAAGCGCTCGCACAGCGCCTTGCCGATGCCGGATGCGCCGCCGGTCACGACCACGACCTTGCCCTTGATGTCCATTGAAAGCCTCCTCGATAATTTGTGTTTCGATGGACGAGTTGGCGGCAACAGGCACCGCTGCGTCAAGCGCCTCGGTGACAGCGGGTTGCGCGCACGGCCTCCCTTCCAGGCTGTCGGGGCCGGCGATCGGGCTCGCCGCCCTCACCGCGGCGGCGCAATTGT
>CAXTDH010000166.1:0-6991 GCA_964242405.1 uncultured Rhizobacter sp.
CGGCGAGAATGCGCGCCATGAATTCAGCCCGCCTCGCCACCATGTCTTCGGTCACGACCCTCGCGCTGGTGACCTTGCTCCTGCCGACCGTCACGTCGGCCCAGGTGACGACGCCAGCGTCCGCCGCGAGCGCGAGCGGACCGTCGCTCACGATGCGCACCCTCCGCCTGGGCAACGGGCCGAGCCCTACGGCCGCGGATACCGTCAAGGTCCACTACCGCGGCACATTGATGGACGGCAGCGAGTTCGACAGCTCGTATGCCCGCAACGCGCCGGCGACTTTCCCGCTCGGGCGCGTGATCAAGTGCTGGACCGAAGGCGTGCAGCGGATGAAGGTCGGCGGCAAGGCCAAGCTCACTTGTCCCGCATCGATTGCCTACGGCGAACGCGGCGCGGGCGGTGGCCTCATCCCGCCGAACACCGCATTGCAGTTCGAGGTCGAGCTGCTCGGCATCGGCGGCCGCTAGCTTCGAGGCCAGGCCACGGCGGCTCGACCGCTGCGGCAAACCCTTCATCGGCACCGCACCGTGCGCGGATAATCGTCGATGACCGACCCCGCCCCGACGCCCGACCGACCGTTCCACGACCTGCCGCTCGCCGCCGCGCAGCTCGCCAACCTGGCGCATCTCGGTTATCTGACGATGACGCCGATCCAGGCCGCGAGCCTGCCGATCGCCCTGGCCGGCACCGACCTGATCGCCCAGGCCCGCACCGGCAGCGGCAAGACGGCTGCCTTCGCCCTGGCGCTGCTCGCCAATCTGCGCCCGGACGACCGGCTCGGCGCGGTCGCCGTCCAGTCGCTCGTGCTCTGCCCGACACGCGAGCTCGCCGACCAGGTGTCGCAGGAAGTCCGCCGGCTCGCCCGTGCCGAGGCCAACGTCCGGGTGCTGACGCTGTGCGGCGGCGTGCCGGTGCAGGGGCAGAAGGCCAGCCTGTCGCACGGTGCCCATGTCGTCGTCGGCACGCCGGGCCGGGTGCTCGACCACCTCGAGCGCGGCCACCTGACGCTCGCCGCCCTCAACACGCTGGTGCTCGACGAAGCCGACCGGATGCTCGAGATGGGCTTCGTCGACGAGATCGCGAAAGTCGTCCGGCAGTGCCCGAAGCACCGGCAGACGCTGCTGTTCTCGGCCACCTACCCCGAGGGCATCACCGAACTCGCGGCCCGGTTCCTGACGAACCCGAAGGAGGTGCGACTCGCAACCCAGCATTCACCCGCGACGATCGAGCAACGTTTCTACGAAGTCGAGGAATCGAGCCGGCTGCACACCGTGTCGCTGCTCCTGAACCACTTCCGCCCGGTCGGCACGCTTGCCTTTTGCAACACCCGACAGCAGTGCCGCGACCTTGCTGCCGTGTTGAAGGCACAAGGTTTCGAGGCGCTGGCCCTGCACGGTGACCTGGAACAGCGCGACCGTGACCAGGTGCTGATCCGGTTCGCGAACCGCAGCTGCTCGGTGCTGGTCGCGACCGACGTCGCGGCCCGCGGCATCGACATCGACGAGCTCGAAGCGGTGATCAACGTCGACATCTCGCCCGATCCGCAAGTCCACATCCACCGCATCGGCCGCACCGGGCGGGCGGATGCGAGCGGGCTGGCACTCAGCCTATCGACGCTCGACGAGATGGGCAGCGTGGGCAGGATCGAAGCGCTGCAGGGCGCCGCCAGCGTCTGGCACCCGGTCGCCGAACTGACGGCCGGGCCCGGTGGCCGCTTGTTGCCGCCTCGGGTCACCTTGCAGTTCGCCGGCGGCCGCAAGGAGAAGATCCGGCCCGGCGACGTGTTGGGCGCATTGACCAAGGAAGCCGGCTTCGAGGCGAGCCAGGTGGGCAGGATAGTCGTCAACGACTTCGCCACCTACGTCGCGGTCGACCGGCAGATCGCCGGCCAGGCGGTCGAGCGGCTGAACGCCGGGCGGATCAAGGGCCGCAAGGTCAAGGTGCGGGCCTTGGTCGACTGACGCGGCTGCGGCGTCGGCCGTGCGGCACGCCAAGCAGCGCTGCGGCGCCACTGCGGCGGCACTGCAACAGGGCCTCGGCAGCGCTTCGCGCACCCTGCCGCCGAGCAGGATTTGCCGGCTCCGATACCGTGCGGTCGTGACTGCCGCTGCCCGCTCATCCTTCGCCGCGGCTCGCTCATCCTTTTAATTGGGAACCTACGCCATGTCCGCACTTCACTCCCGCGCCATCGGCGCTACGGTGCTCGCCGCCGCTCTCCTGACCGCCGGTTGTGGCGAGGTCGCATTGCTGCCGGTTGCCTCGGGCACCGGCCCGAACCCGCAGCTGCCGGCACCGCGCAAGACGCTGCTGCCGACAGTCAACATCGCCAAGGCGGTCGGCTGGACGAACGGTTCGACGCCGATGCCGGCCGCCGGCACGCGCGTGAACCTGTACGCCAGCGGCCTGGACCATCCCCGCTGGGTCTACGTGCTGCCGAACGGCGACGTGCTGGTCGCCGAGACCAATTCCCCGCCCAAACCGGAGGATGGCAAGGGCCTGCGCGGCTGGGTCATGGGAATGGTGATGGGCCGGGCCGGCGCCAAGACGCCGAGCGCCAACCGCATCACCCTGCTGCGCGACGCCGACGGCGACGGCATCGCCGAAACGCGCAGCGTGTTCCTCGACCAGCTGGCGTCGCCGTTCGGCATGGCGCTCGTCGGCACCGACCTGTACGTCGCCAATTCGAACGGCATCGTCCGTTTCGCGTACACACCTGGCGCAACGACGCTTGTCGGCCAGGCGAGCCGGCCGGTGACCGACCTGCCCGCCGGCCCGATCAACCACCACTGGACGAAGAACATCATCGCCAGCCCCGATGGGCGCAAGCTCTACGCGACTGTCGGCTCGAACAGCAACATCGGCGAGAACGGCCTGGCCGCCGAGGACGGGCGGGCCGCGATCTGGGAAGTCGACCTGGCTTCGGGCGCCAAACGCCTGTTCGCATCGGGCATCCGCAACCCGAACGGCATGGCCTGGGGGCCGGGCGGGGCGACGCTCTGGACGGTCGTCAACGAGCGCGACGAGATCGGCAGCGACCTCGTGCCCGACTACCTCACCTCGGTCAAGGAAGGCGGCTTCTATGGCTGGCCCTACAGCTACTACGGCCAGCACGTCGACGAACGCGTCCAGCCGGCCGCACCCGAGAAGGTCGCACGGGCGATCACCCCCGAATACGCGCTCGGGCCGCACACCGCCTCGCTCGGGCTCGCCGGGTCGCAGGGCAACCGCCTGCCGGCGACCTTCGCCGACGGCATGTTCATCGGCCAGCACGGCTCCTGGAACCGCTCACCGCACAGTGGCTACAAGGTCGTCTTCGTGCCCTTCGCGGGCGGCAAGCCGACGGGCGCCCAGCCGGTCGACGTGCTGACCGGCTTCCTCGATGCAGCCGACCAGGCGCAGGGTCGGCCGGTCGGCGTCGCGGTCGACAGCCGCGGGGCGTTGCTCGTGGCCGACGATGTGGGCAACAGCATCTGGCGGGTGTCGGCAGCCGGCGGCTAGCACGCTCGGTGAACCGGCCTGCGCGGCGATCGCTCGTCGAAGCCGATGGCCTGCGGTTCACCACTGCTCGACTGCCCAGCAGCTGTTCGGCCACCGGCCACCCGGCTATCCGGCTATCCGGCTACCCGGCCGCTCACGATGCGGCCGTCAGCGGCGCGGCTTGCCAATTCGCTTCGTCTTCATCGGCGTCGGCGCCGATGAAGCCGCCACTCTGGTGGGCCCAGAGCCGGGCATAGAGGCCACCGCGCGCCAGCAGCGTGTCGTGATCGCCCTGCTCGACGATGCGGCCGTGGTCGAGCACGATCAGCCGGTCCATGGCCATGATGGTGGACAGCCGGTGGGCGATCGCCAGCACCGTCTTGCCCTCCATGAGCCGGTAGAGGCTGGCCTGGATCGCCGCCTCGACCTCCGAGTCGAGCGCGCTGGTCGCCTCGTCGAGCAGCAGAATCGGCGCGTCCTTCAGCATCACCCGGGCGATCGCGATACGCTGGCGCTGGCCGCCGGAGAGCTTCACGCCGCGTTCGCCGACGTGCGCGTCGTAGCCGCGCCGGCCGTGGGCATCCGACAAGCCGGCGATGAAGTCGTGCGCCTCGGCACGGGTCGCGGCGCGGATCATGTCGTCGTCGGCAGCGTCCGGGCGGCCGTAGAGGATGTTGTCGCGGACCGAGCGGTGGAGCAGCGAGGTGTCCTGCGTCACGACGCCGACCTGGGCGCGCAAAGTGTCCTGCGTCACCTGGGCGATGTCCTGCCCGTCGATCAGGATACGGCCGCTGGCAGGATCGTAGAAGCGCAGCAGCAGGTGGGTGAGGGTCGACTTGCCGGCACCCGAACGGCCGACCAGGCCGAGCTTCTCGCCGGCTCGGACGTGCAGGCTCAGCCGGTCGATGACGGGACGCGCGTTCGGCCCGCTCGCGCCGTAGGCGAAGCTCACCGCCTCGAAACGAATCTCGCCGCGCGGCACCTGCAGGCGTGCCGCCTCCGGCGCATCGAGCAGCGCATGCGAGCGGCTGAGCGTGGCCATGCCGTCCTGCACCGTGCCGATGTGCTCGAACAGCGACGACAACTCCCACATGATCCAGTGCGAAATGCCGTTCAGCCGCAGCGCCATCGCCCCTGCCGCCGCCAGCGCACCGACGCCCAGATGGCCCTGCATCCAGAGCGCCAGCGTCAGGCCGACGGTGCCGGCGACCAGCAGCATGTTGAGAGCATGGTTCACGATCTCGAAGCCGCTCACCAGCCGCATCTGCTGGTGCGCGGTGACCATGAAGTCCTCCATCGCCGATCGCGCGAAGCCGGCCTCGCGCTGGGCGTGCGAGAAGAGCTTGACCGTCGCGATGTTGGTGTAGGCATCGGTGACCCGCCCGGTCATCAGCGAGCGGGCATCCGCCTGCGCCTGGCCGACCCGACCCATCCGCGGCACGAAATACCAGAGCGCCAGGGCGTAGAGGCCGAGCCAGCCGAGGAAGGGCAGCAGCAGCCAGACGTCGAAGCCGGCCGCGACGCTCGTCATGGTCGCGAAGTAGATGACGCCGAAGACGACGATGTCGCCGACGATCATCACGGCATAGCGCACGGCCAGGGCCGTCTGCATCACCTTGGCGGCGATCCGGCCGGCGAATTCGTCCTGGAAGAAGCTCATGCTCTGGCGCAGCATCAGGCGGTGGAAGTTCCAGCGCAGGCGCATCGACAGGCTGGCCGCCAGCACTTGGTTGCGCAACAGCGACTGCAGGGCAACGACGCCGACGCTGGCCACCAACACCCCGAGCAGTGCGAGCAAGGTCAGCCGCTGTTCCACCCAAAGCCGGGCGGGCTCGGTGCGGGCGAGCCAGTCGACGATGTGGCCCTGCATGCTGAAGAGCAGCGCCTCGAACGCGCCGGTGATGGCCGTCAGGAACACCATGACCGCCAGGAAGCCGCGCGCGCCGTCGCAGCTCTGCCAGAAAAAGGCGAGCAACCGCGACGGCGGGACGGCCGGCGGAGCGCCGGGATACGGGTCCAGCAGCCCTTCGAAATAGCGCAGCAAGTGAAGCTCCGTGGGTCGTGGGTGATGTGCGTCAGCCACGCAGTGGGTTGGCAGAGCACCTCTCTGGTGAGAAACGCACGGATCGCGTGCAGAAAAGCGCTGTGTGTCCCTCTAGAGGTGCGGGTATAAGGGTTTTCACTTACACTGGCGGCTCATCACAAAAAAGAGTCTTCCATGTTTTCGCTATTCAAGTCCATCGCCCACGCCTTCGACTTCGCCGCCTACCCTTCGCAGGATCGCGACGACCGCTACCTCGCCGACGCTGCCGACATCCATGACCTCGAGCGCCGCATGCGCCAGCTCGACTCCGGGCGGGCCAACGCCTACTCGATCGGCACGACCGGCGTCTTCACCCGCTGAGCGCCCGCATCGGTGTCGGCCCCGGTGTCGACACCGGGGCCGGCATCGGCATGAGATGAAGAATGCCATCTCCGCCCGCCAGCCAGCCGCGGGCCCGTCAGCCCGCTAGCGATGCGTCTTCTGCCACTCGCGCAGCGCGGCCAGGGTGTTGCCGACGTGCTTGCTCGGGTTCAGGCTCTGGTAGCTGTAGACGATCCCGCCGTCAGGCGCAATGACGTAGGAGATCCGGTTCGCATAGTCGGACAGGATCATCATCGACGCGTCGTACGACTTGATGACCGTCTTGCCGGCGTCGGCGGCGACCGCAAACTTGCCCGCACACGCCTGCGACGAGAACTTGACCTGTGTGGCGATGTCGTCGGTCGATACGCCCACCACCGTCGCCCCGAGCGCCGCGAACTGGCCGATCGCCTCGGCGAATTCGTGGGCCTCGGCCGAGCAGCCCGACGAAAACGCTGCCGGGAAGAAGTACAGCACCACCGGCCCCTTGGCGAGCGACTCGGCGAGCGAGAACTGGAACACCTTGCCGGCGAGTGCCGCTGGCGCGACGAAGTTCGGCGCCTTCTCGCCGATGTCGAGCGCCGCCCACGCCGCGGGCCGGGCTGTCAGCAACGCCAAGGCGGCCATCGCGGTGAACAAGCTTCGCTTCATGTGACCTTCCAAGTACGTAGCGAGCATATACGGGCGCCGATCGGCAACGGATTCAAGGGTGTCTGCAGCTTCGGCATCGCTCGGGGGCGGTATCCGGTTGTGCGCCAGAATGTCGTCATCGCTCAACTCCCTCGACGACCCACATGAAAACCCGCGCCGCAGTCGCCTGGAAAGCCGGATCCCCCCTGACCATCGAGACAGTCGACCTGGAAGGCCCGAGGGCCGGCGAAGTGCTGATCGAGGTCAAGGCGACCGGCATCTGCCACACCGACTACTACACCCTCTCGGGCGCTGACCCGGAGGGGCTGTTCCCGGCGATCCTGGGGCATGAGGGCGCGGGCATCGTCGTCGACGTCGGCCCGGGCGTGACATCGCTGCGCAAGGACGACCACGTCATCCCGCTCTACACGCCCGAGTGCCGGCAGTGCAAGTTCTGCCTGTCGCGCAAGACCAATCTCT
>CAXTDH010000167.1:0-6917 GCA_964242405.1 uncultured Rhizobacter sp.
CCTCGCGCGCGGTGAGCTTCAAGCTGAAGCTCATGGCCTCGATCACCGCGGTGTGGACCATGCGCAGCTTGCTCGAATCGAGCACCTGCTTGCCGCTCGCATCGAAGGTGGCGCGGCCGCTCCAGATCAGGTGCAGCAGCGCGTCGCCCAGCTCGTCGAGCGGCGGGGCGCCGGCGATGATGCCGTCGTAGTCGTCCGGGTAGCGCTGGGCCTCGACCATCGCCTGCCGGCCGCCGGTCGAGCAGCCGCGGAAGTAGGCATGGGTCGGCGCCCGGCCGTAGTAGACGCCGACGATCGCCTTCGCGGCGAGCGTCGCCACATGGGTCGCGCGGTAGCCGAAGTCGATCTGCGCCTGGCGGTTGTGGCGCGCCCATTTGACGTCGCCGGCGGTGCTCTTGTGGCCCATGTCGGTGCTGACGACCGCATAGTTGCGGGCCAGCACGTCCTCGCAGCTGGCGAGGCTGACGATGCCGCACATCGCGCCGCAGCCCTGCTGCAGGAACTTGCCGTTCCAGGTCCTGGTCGGCAGCCGGACCTCGAAGCCGACGGTGCCGCCGGCATAGCCCTCGACCTTGCAGTACTCGGGCAGGCCGTCCTTCGCCGCCACGAGCGTCGCAGCCTGGATGGTGGTCGCGGCATCGGGCAGCAGCTGGAACAGCTTGCGCAGCCCGGGCGGGCCGGGGTAGGCCCGGAACGCGGCGCAATCGAACGCCGGCTGGGCGACGGCAGCGGCGGTCGTCGCCGCAGCCGGCGCCGTGACGGGCTGCGCCAGCCCGCTGCCGCTCAGCGTCGCCAGGGCGACCCAGGCGACGAGGCGCCGCCGCACCAAACGCCATCCCATCCCCGTCGATCGACCCGTCATCGTGCACCTCGAATTGCCGCCGGCCCGATGATGACCGGCCAGCGGCCCACCCGTATGGCCGGTCGTGGCCCTGTTCGTGCAGCGGTCAAACGGGAGTCGCGGCCCGGCAGCGAGGCGGCGACACCGTACGCTGTCGCCATGAAGCGACCCTTACCGCCGCCTGGCGGCCTGTCGACGCTCACGGCCACCGAGCTGCTGCCCCTCCTTCGGGCCGGAACGGTCACGGCCGAAGAACTGGCACGGTCGTGTCTCAGCCGGGTCGCCAACCGCGACCCGGCGGTGCGCGCCTGGGTGCACCTCGACCCGGAGCAGGTCGTCTCCCGCGCCCGCGAACTCGACGACGCGGCGATCGCCGGGCGCATCGGGCCGCTGCACGGCATTCCGGTCGGGGTCAAGGACGTGATCCTCACCCACGACATGCCGACGCAGTACAACTCGCCGCAGTACCGGGGTTTTCATCCCGGCCTGGACGCCGCCTGCGTTTCGCTCCTACGCAGCGCCGGCGCGCTGGTGTTCGGCAAGACCGACACCGTCGAGTTCGGCGCGACCGGCCGGGTCGCGCAAACCGCCAATCCGCACCGAACGACCCACACCCCGGGCGGCTCGTCGAGCGGCTCGGCGGCGGCGGTGGCCGACTTCCAGGTGCCGCTCGCCCTCGGCACGCAGACCGGCGGCTCGATCATCCGGCCCGCGTCGTTCTGCGGCATCTACGGCATGAAGCCAACCTGGAACCTGGTCAGCCGGGAGGGTGCGAAGATGTTTTCGGCCTCGCTCGACACCATCGGCTGGTTTGCCCGCTCGGCCGCCGATCTCGGCCTGCTGCTCGAGGTGTTCGACCGGGAGACGACGCCGCGGCCGGATTTTTCCGTCGCCGGCGCCCGCATCGCCGTCTGCCGCAGCCCCTCCTGGCCGCTGGCGACCGACGCGACCCGACAGTGCCTGGAAGCGGCGCTCGCGGCGATGCAGCGGGCAGGTGCCCGGGTGACCGAGCTGGCGCTGCCGCCGCCGTTCGAGACCCTCGTCGAACAGCACGGCCTCATCATGCGCGCCGAGGGCGGCAGCGCCTTTCTCGCCGAATACCGGTTGCACGGCGCGGCGCTGCACGAGAGCTTTCGCGGCCAGGTCGAGAACATCGACGGCACCCGCCGCGACCAGCTGTGCGCCGCCTACGACTGGGCCGCCGCCTGCCGCGCCACCTTCGACGCCCTGGCCGGCGAATTCGACGCCGTGCTGACGCCGAGCGTGTTGGGCGAGGCGCCCGAAGGCCTGCAAGACACCGGCTCCTATGCCTTCAACGCCATCTGGAGCCTGTTGCAGGTGCCCTGCATCAACCTGCCCGGCTACGTCGGCCCGGGCGGCCTGCCGGTCGGCCTGACGCTGACCGGCCCCCGGTTCAGCGACCACCGTCTGCTGGCCGTGGCGACGGCACTCGGCCCGCTGTTCGGCGGCCCGCAGTGAGCCAGTGCGCAGTCGGTCAGTGCGCGGTGGCAAGCGCCGGCGCCGGGCTGGGCTGGGCTCGAGACGAGGCGCCGAGCGGCAGGGCGCTGCGCCCACCCGCGTCGGCTTCGGCGTCGAGGACACCCGTCGTCAGTTCATCCGACAAGGTCCGGGCCACCGCCCGCAGCTCGGATGCGTAGCGGTCGACCGCGTCGGCCAGCGGCATCGCGGTCGAGAAGAAGGTCAACGTCAGGGTGCCGACCACCCGGCCGCATTCAAAGACCGGCACGCCGATCGACGAGGTCTTGCCGGGATGCGGCGTGTGCGGATTGCGATGGCAGGTCGCGTAGCCGTTCTCGCGGATGCTGCGCACCAGCTTGTCGCCCTTGAACATCTCGAGCATCTGGGTGCGACGCTCGAAGGCCTCGATTCCGGTCAGGATGTTCGCCCGCTCGTCGTCCGGCACGTGCGCCAGGTAGGCATGGCCCGAGGCGCACTCCAGCAAGGGCATGGTGTAGCCGGGCGAGTAGTTGAAGAAGGTGAGCGAGGTCATGGTGTGGGTCGAATCCCGCACCACCATCGACTGGCCGACATGCGTCACGACCGACACTGGCCACGACAGACGGCGCGTCAGGTCGACGATGTGAGGGCGCGCCGCCCGGATGAGATTGCCACCGTCGCGGTAGCCGAGGGACAGCGACTGCACCAGCTCGGTCACCCGGTAGTGCTTGCGCGTCGGCTCGCATTCGACCAGGCCTTCGTGCATCAGCGTCTGCACGATCCGGAAGGCCGTCGGGTACGGCAGGTGGACGGCTCGGGCGATTTCCATCAGCGACACCGACCTCAGCCGATTGATGACCTGAAGCACGGCGATGCTCCGGCTGACCGAGCGGATTGGACCACTGCGTTGTTCCATCGACACCTCCTTGAGCTGAATCGGCACGTCGAACCGGGGCCACTTTGCACAATACCGGGGATCGACTCGATCCGACGTGATTGGGACGCATGCGCCGTGCCACTGAAACCGGACTAACCCCGTCGCGTGGCGAATGTCCGAACCTCGGACAGGCGTTCGATTGCAAACCGGTCCAACGAGTCGAATCGAGGTCGTGCGAGGGCTTGGCCTGCGTGTGCGGCCACCCGCGCGCCGTCTCGGCCCGGCGTGTCAAAAGTCGGCCAGCAGCCGCCCGAACCCTTCCATTCGATCGGCAATGCCGTTGGCCCGCAACGCATGCCAGTAGGTGGCCGTGTTGATGGCGATCACCGGCTTGCCGAGCCAGGCCTCGGCCTGGGCCGCGAGCCGCACCATCGACAGGTTGGTGCCGACCTGCAGCAGGGCGTCGACATCGTCGCCGTCGAGCGCCAGCAGCGTCCGGCGCAGCCGCTCGGGGGGCACGCGGGCGATATCGGTCCAGCTGGTGCACTGCAACGGGATGTCGCGCACGACGCTGAAGCCGCAGTCGCTCAGGAAGCGGGCGACGTTGCGATTGGCCGTCGGATAGTAGGGCGAGAGAAAGGCAACCCGGCGCACGTTTGGATACGCCCGCAGCGCCTCGACCAGCGCCATCGATCCGACGCTGATGTCCAGGCCGCTGAAGCCGCGCACCTCGTCGACGAATGTCGTGCAACCGGCCAGGCCGCCCATGAAGGAAATCGCCGAGACGCCGAGGACGAGATAGTCCGGCCGACACGTCATCGCGGTGCGCAGACTGTCGCGCATGCCATCGCTGATCTTGGCCGCACCGTCGAGAAAGGCCTGGTCGGAGAGCGCTTGCGGGTCTTCGACGTAGATGTCCCGGTACTGATTGGTCACGCCGGCCGGCCGCATCGCCTCCATGTCCGGCTGGACCACGGTGTTGGTCGACGGGCCGATCACCGCGAAGACCTTGCGCCATCCGAGCACGTCCGTCATTGCACCCTCCCCTCATGCAGTCATCAAACGATCGCGGCGGCCTCGTCCAGGCTCGCGAACATCGATTGCTTCAGCAGGTAGGCGCGCCGCGCGCCCGGGTCGTTCATCAGCCGGCTCATCGCAGACCGCCGCTCGGCGCGCTGCACGCCCCAGCCCTCCCGCATCATCCGGGTGTTCTCGATCGTCTGCGCCTGCACGAAGTTCTGGGTGACGGTGCGGCGCTGGCGCTCGTAGAGACCGAGCAGTTCGTCGTCTGCGCCATGGCGCAGGATGTCGACCAGCTTGGCGCCGAGGTTGACGGCGTCGTGGATGCCGCTGTTCATGCCGAAGCCGCCCATCGGGCTGTTCAGGTGCACCGCGTCGCCGACCAGGCAGACCTTGCCGACCCGGAACCGTTCGCAGACCCGCTGGTGCACCCGGTAGATGGTGCGGTGCCGGGTCGTGACCGGCACGTCGCTGCCGAGCATGCGCCTGAAGATCGCGTCCTTGTTGGCGTCGGCGAGCAGTTCGGTATCTGCCCGCTGTTCGGCGGCCGGCACGAGAATGCGCCACAGCCCGGGAACCCGCAGCAGCACCATCCACTCGTCCGGGTCGGACAAATAGTTGACGTAGGAAAGGTTCTCGAAGGCCTGCTCGATCGGGAATTCAGTCGACAGGCAGAGAAACTTCTCGTCGTAGGTGAAACCGGGAAAGCCGAGGTCGAGGAGCTTGCGGGCGACGCTGTTGGCGCCGTCGGCAGCCACCAGGTATCGCGCCCGGTAGCGTTCGACCGCCGTCCCGGTCTCGACGTGGGCGGTGACGCCGTCCGCGTCCTGTTCGAGATACAGCAGCCGGCTTTGATAGCGCACCGAGGCGTTCGGCAGGTTCCGGAGCTTGGCGACCATCTCGTCGGTGACGCGGTGCTGCTCGCACTGGATCCGGTACGGGAACGCGGTTCGGTCGGCGATCTCGCCCAGATCGAAGGCGAAGACCTCGCCCGACTGCCGGTCCCGGAACTGATAGACCGGCGCCTTCAGGCCGGTCTGAAAAAGGGTGTCGGCGGCGCCCAGGTGATTGAGGATCTCGAGGGTGGGCGCATGAAAGGTCGACGCCCGCAAGTCGCTCGCCGATTGCGATCCCGCCTCGAGTGCGGCGACCGAGATGCCGTGTTGCGCCAGGTACAGGGCGCCGACCGCGCCCACCGGGCCCAGCCCCACCATCAACACCTCTACGTCATGAGTCACCATGTTGCTCGCCCAGGCCCGCGCGCGAGACGCGCGCAGGTGCTCGGGCGCGTCCTTTCAGAAGTCGTAGGTGGCGAGAAAGCCGTAGACGCGTTGCTGCGGCAGGTACTCGACCCATGGCGTCACGCCGCCGTTGATCAAGCCGTTCGGGCTGGCCGCATCGGGCGTCTTGTTGTTCGTCAGGTTGCTGATGTAGGCGGTGAACTTGACCTTCTCAGCAATGATTCCGGCGTTCAGGTTCACCACCTTGCGGGTGCCGATGTAGTTGTAGCCGATCGGCGCGGTGTAGCGCTTGGACTCGTACCGGAAGTCGACCCGGCCGAACCAGTTGAGCTGGCTGGTCAGCGCGCCGTCGTATTGCGTGCCGAGGGCGAAGGTCACCTTGCTGGCGAGCGGCGATTGCAGGCCGTTCAGGTCGACGACCTGCCGCGGGCCTTGCAGCGTCTGCACCGTCGTGACCCGCCCGGCGCAGGAGGCGATCGTCAGGCAGCTGGCCGCATTGCTGAAGTCGTAGCTGCCGGCGGTGATCTTCGGATCCGAGTAGCCGATGCCGCCGCTGACGGTCACGCCGTGCACCGGGACGACCGCGAAGTCGAGGTCGATGCCGGTGCTCTTCGTCGACGCCAGGTTCTTGGTCACGAGGCCGGTGTTCTTCGGGTCGTCGGACGGCCCGGAGATCTGCACGTTGTTCGACGTCTGCCGGTAGATCGCCACGCCCAGTTGCACCCGCCGCTCGAGGAAGCTGAACTTGCTGCCGACCTCGAAGGTCTTGCTGGTTTCCGGGCCGAACGCCAGCTCGGCGACGGTTGTCGCCCGCTGGTTGATGCCGCCGGCCTTGGTGCCGTTGGCGACGCTGGCATAGACCATGGCGTCCGGCGCGAGCTTGTAGCGCAGGCTGCCGCGGTAGTTGTTGAAGCTGTAGTCGACCGAGCCGGTGCCGGCCGCGCCGTAGGGGTGGTCGGTGTTGGCGATGAAGGCGTTGCGGATGATGTCGTACGACTTCTTTTCCTTCGTGTGGCGCAACTCGCCCTGCGCCGTCAACGCCGGAAGGATGTCGTATTCGACCGAACCGAAGGGCGAGACGATCCGGTCGGTGAAGTGCGTCAGCGTGTAGTTGCTGGTGCTCGCGCGGCCGTCGGGGGTCAGGAACAGGCTGCCCGTCGAACCGGCCGGCAGGCTCTTTCCGGCCGGCAATCCTGAGCCGTCGGCGCCGATCAGCGTCGTCGCCTCGCTGCTGGCGTCGAAGTAGTAGACGCCGACCGAGCCGCGCAACGCCTGCTTCTGGTTCGTCGCCAGGCGCAACTCGACGCTCCGGTCGCTGTTGTTCGAGTCGCCGCCGAACAGCTCGCGCAGGTTGACGATGGTGCCGGGCGGGTTCGGCGCGGTGACGAAGGGAATGCCGTCGCGGTGGCCGGTGAAGTCGGCATAGCGCCGGTCGATCACATGGTTGTAGCCGAACAGGGCCGAGGCTTCCACCGGGCCG
>CAXTDH010000168.1:0-6910 GCA_964242405.1 uncultured Rhizobacter sp.
ACCATGCCCCGGGCGGCAAGATCCGCGCTCCGGCGACGAGGTGTCGGCCGAAACCAGGGAGAGCACATCATGGCGATGATTCGTTTGCATGACGGTCGGAGACGAGGTCTCGTGCGCCGATCGGGCTGTGCGCTGCTGTCGGCCCTGGCTTCTGCGGGTGCGATCGCCCTGCCGGTCACCGTCACGACGCCGTACATGAACCTCGAGAACCGGGCCATCAACTCGCTCGGCTTCAGTTCCGGCGAATTCCTGCGGATCGGCGCCAACTCGGTCGTACCGAACGGCGACGCCGGCACCACCGGCCTGGGCACCAGCACCAACACCGTAACGGGCGCGGCCCTGTCGCGCAGCATCCCGTTCAGTCCGGGGCCGTCGATCCCGAACTTCTTTCAGTTGTTGATGGCCGATACCGGTGCGAACCGTGGGCCCTGGACACTCGCCTTCAGCAACGGCGCCGACACCACCCGCACGACGGTGACGCTACCCGCCGGCGCCACCCAGGCGCCGTTCGTCAACACCATCACGCTGTCCGGCACGAGCGCGAACCCGACCTTCACCTGGGCGCCGCCACCGGGCGCGGTCGCCAACGGTTATCGCATCAACATCTATGACAAGGCGCTGATCACCAACACCAACAGTGGCCAGGTGAGCTCGACCAACCTCGCCCCGACGGTCACTTCGCACACCGTGACGGCCGCTGACTTCACAGTCCCCGGCTATGCCTTTCAGCTCAACCACAACTACTCGATCGAAATCAGCCTGATCCAGACCAAGGACGGCGCATCCACCAACCTGGGCAACGACAACCTGAAGGCGATCGCCCGCGTCTATGCCGACTTCACCCCGACACCGGGTAATGGGCCGATCGTCAACCTGCCGGTCACGCTCGCCAACGGTTCGTTCCAGTTCAACATCGCGGTGGTGCCGGGACAGACCTATTTCATCGACCCGGCCGTCGCGATCGGCTACGACTATGCGATCGGCGCCGGCAACCCGAACTTCGCGTCGGTCTTGCTGCCGACCGGTATCGGCGACGGGCTCTACGACATCTTCGGCTTCGAAGGCAGCGGCAACAGCCTGCTGCTGGCGCACGACTGGGCCGGCGGACGGGTCTTCGACTTCAACGGCCTCGGCCTCAGCCGGTTTCGGGTCGGCGGCATCGAGGCGTCTGCCGGGCTCGACCCGGCCAGCACCACCGCCTTCGTGACCGGCCTGACCTTCGAGAGTGCCGGCCTCTTCACCGGCACGCAGACGCCGCTTTCCCTCGATGTCGCCGCCGCGGTCCCGGAGCCGGCCAACTGGGCGCTGCTGCTGGTCGGCCTCGGTCTGGCGGGCGCGATCACGCGACGCCGCAAATCCGACTGAGCGACTCGAAGAAGGGCGCCCTGGGGCGGAGTGTCGCGTCGGCCCGGCCGTGTGGCGCTCACACGCAGAAGCGCCGTACCGCCCACTCAAGCCACCGGCGCCCCGACCTGGCGCCGCGGATCGGCTTTCGCGAACGCCTCCAGCTGCTCACACGCCGCCATGATGCGCATCACCGTCGGGATGCCGTCGACCTCGATCTTGAAGATGCGCATCACCACGACGATGCTCGCCAGGCAGATGTCGGCGATCGTCGGTGCCTCGCCATGGCAGAACGTTGCGGTGCCGGGCTCGTCGACGAGGCGCTGCTCGAGCGCCTGCAGCCCGGTCGTGAACCAGTGGGTCTGCCAGGCGCGCCAGGCGGCGTCGTCGAAGCGGGCGTTGGCCGCCAGGTATTTGCGCACCCGCGGCGTGATCAGCGGGTGGGTGTCGGCCGCCAGCATCGCAGCCAGCGATCGCACCCGGCAACGTGCATGTGCATCACGCGGCAGGAGGGGCGGCGTCGGGTAGGTTTCGTCCAGGAACTCCAGGATGGCCAGCGACTGGGTCAGCGGCGCGCTCGGTTGCCCCGGGGCGTGGTCGAGCAGCGCCGGAATGGCGGCCATCGGGTTGACCTTCAAAAACGCCTCGCTGCGCAGCTCGCCGGCGTCCACGTCGACGTTGCGCTCCTGCGGCACGACGCCTTTGAGGTTGAAGGCGACACGCACCCGGTAAGTGGCGGACGTGCGCCAGAACGAAAAAAGTTCGAAACGGGCAGGGTCGGTGGTCATCGCGAGTCCTTGAGGTGGCAGGGGATCGGGGCGCATCGATTCTGATCGAAACAGCCACAATGGAGCCGCCGAGCGAGTCGTCTGCAAGCCGCTGCCTTCTCCTCCGCAGTCGACCCGGCCTTATCGAAGAGAGCACCATGAGCCCACCGACCCGATCCGTCGCCCCGCCCCTGCCCACATCGGTCGTCTTCATCCCTGCCCTGCTGTGCGACGACGCGCTCTACGGCGAGGTGATCGCGGCGCTGGGCGACACCATCGACGCCACCGTGTTGTCTTCGCCCAAGCCGCGGCTCGACGACAGCGCCGCCGACATCCTGTCACGCGCGCCGCCGCGCTTCGCGCTCGTCGGCACCTCCTACGGCGGCAACCTGGCGCTCGAAGTCGCCCTGGCCGCGCCGGAGCGGGTGACGGCCCTCTGGCTCATGGGTTGTGACCCCGGGCCGCCGCAAGCCGGCGGACCGGACCTGGCCGGTGGGCTCGAGGCGTCCCCAGACGCGGTATTCGACATGCTGGCCGGGCTGGTGGTCGCCAAATCAGCCGTGGCGCAGGCGGCGACCTTCCAGGCGATGGCGAGACGCGTCGGTGGCCCCGCGGGCGCCGCACAGGCACGGGCACTCGAGACGCGCCAGGCGGCCTCGCCCCGATTGGCGGCGTTGCGGATGCCGGCGCTGGTGCTGTGGGGTGAAGAAGACGCGCTGGTGCCGGTGACGGTCGGTCGCGCCCTCGCCGACCGCCTGCCCCGTGCCGAGTTCCTGGCGCTCCCGGGCTGTGGTCACCTGCCGACGCTCGAGAAGCCGGCCGAATCGGCAGCGGCGTTCGCTCGTTTGCTGCAGACCGTCGGTACCGCCGATCCGGCCACTCCGTGAGATAGCCGGCGTTCCGCAGCCGCGAAAAACCGTGCGCTCTCGGGGCGTGGGCCGCTACCCTGTCGTCAGGCCATCCTCTTTGACCCCTGCGTCGACGTGTTCGCCATGAGCTCACCCCCCGTCCGCCGCATCGCCCTGTGCGCCCTGGCGTTCGCCGCCGTTTGCGCCGTCGGTTCGCTGGCGGCGCACGCGGCCACGACGCCGGCTGCAACGGCTGCCGCTGCGCCACCGCCCAGCCCTCCGCGCGGCCGCCCACCGATCGCTCCGGCTGCTCCGGCTGCTCCGGCTGCCGCTTCGACCGTCGGCTACCGTGTCGAAGCGGTCCCGGCCTGGGTATCGGCGGCCGTCGATGCCGTCGCCCCAACCGCCACCGACGCCTCGACGCGCCCAGCCGGCGTCGCCCTGCACTACCGGCTCATCGATCGGCAGACACACCTGGCGGGTGGCACCGAAGAACGCTACGCCCGCTTCGTCAAGGTCGTCGACGAGACGGTGGGGCTTTCCGCCGCCTCGCAGGTCGAAATCGAGTTCGACCCGAGCTACTCGGCCGTGACGCTGCACCACATCGACATCATCCGCGCCGGCCAGCGCACGACCCGGCTCGACCGACGCCGGATCCGCCTCCTGCAGCGAGAAACCCAGCTCGAACGCCGCACCGTCGACGGCCGGATGACGCTCGCCCTGGCGCTCGACGATGTGCGCGCCGGCGACGAGGTCGACTATGCCTACACCATCCGCGGCGCCAACCCGGTCTTCGCCGGCCGTTACGTCGAAACTGCCTGGATGGTCAACGACCAGGGCCCGGTGCTGCTCGAATCGCACCGCTTGCTGGCGCCTGCGGATCGTGCGATCCGGCTGCAGACCGGGCCGACCGATGTCCAGACCAGCGTGCGACTCGTCGACGGCGGCACCAACCGGGAAACGCTGACCCGGCGCCGCAACGTGCCGGCATTCCGCACCGATCCGGCGGCGACCGCGGCAGTCGGCATCCAGAACCAGTGGATCGCCAGCGAGTACGCCGACTGGACAGCGGTCGCCGGCTGGGGCGCCGCCCTGTTCGCCGAACCGGCCGGCCCGGCGCCCAACCTCGACCGGCTCGCCGCCACCCTCCGGAGCGATCAGCCGACACCCGCCGGCCGGCTGCGTGCCGCGCTCGACTTCGTGCAGAAGCAGGTGCGCTATTTCGGCACCGAGATCGGCGTCAACAGCCATCGCCCGGCGGCGCCCGAGGCGGTGTTGCAACAGCGCTTCGGCGACTGCAAGGACAAGGTCACCTTGCTGCTCGCCCTGCTGCGCCGGCTCGACATCGCCGGCGAGCCGGTGCTCGTCTCGACGCAGCTGCGGCGCCATGTCGGCGACCTGCCACCCACGCCCCTGGCCTTCAACCATGTGATCGCCCGGGTGGTGCTGGACGGCAGAACCTTCTGGCTGGACGCCACCCGCGACCAGCAGACCGGCGCCCTCGAGTCGCGCCAGGCGCTCGGCTTCGGTCTCGGCCTGCCGCTCGGCGTCGGCGCCGCCGGGTTGGTCGAATTGCCGTCGGCCACCGGCCTGCAGCGAATCTACGTCGACGACCAGTTCAGCGTCGCTGAATTCGGCAACCCGCCGACGCTCGAGGCGCGCATCACCTATCGCGGCGACCATGCCGAGGGCCTGCGCGAGGCGCTTGCCCGGCACGGCGCAGCGGCGCTGCAGGCGCAAATGGGGCAGAACTACGCGCGGCTCTACCCGAAGATCCGCCCGGCGCAGCCGATCGTCATCGAGGAGACGGCCGATGAGAACGCCATCACACTGACACAGCGCTTTTCGGTGCCGGACTTCTGGCGCTTCCCCGACCAGCGCCTGCTGATTGGCCAGGTGGGCGCCTGGAGCATCGCCGACGCCCTGCGGGTGCCGGGCACCGAAGCGCGCCGGGACGCCTTCGTCATCAGCGCCCCCGGCGTCTACAGCCACCATATCGGCATGCGCTACCCGGTCGACGTGTTCCAGAAGCCCACCAGCCAGAACAACACCGACGACGACGCCCGGGTCGCGCTCGACACCCGTGCGGAAATCGGCAAGCGCAGCGTCGATCTGATGCTCGTCGCCTCGATCCGCGCCGAGGAGGTCCCGGCTGCCGATTGGCCGACCTACACCGCCCGGTTGCGCAAGCTCATGCCGCGGCTCGGCATGAACATTCCGCTGCCGCCGGTGCCGCTCGACAGGGGCGACGCGGTGTTGGCGGAGTTGAAGCGGCTCGAAGACACCGCCCGATCCGCCAAGCCGCCGCCGCCGACCCGCATCCAGACCGAGGCGCCGATCAAGGTCATGGCACTCGACGCCCAGATCGCCGGCGGTCGTTTCGAGGCGACCCTGCTGGGTCAGGCCCTTACCCAACGTGCCATCCAGCTCGACCATCTCGGCAAGGTCGAGGCTGCGAGTGCCGACATCGATCGGGCGCTCGCCATCGCGCCCGACGACCACGATACCTTGCTGGCCGGCGCCGTCAACGCCCTGCTGCTGAACCACCTGCCGGTGCTCGCCTCGCGGACCGACCGGCTGCTGCAGCAGAACGCGCACGATGTCGAGGCTCTCAACCTTCGCGTCCTGGGCCGCTTCATGGCCAATGATCTCGCTGGCGCGAGCGAGGCCTTGCAAACGCTTCTGAAGGAGAGCGCGGCCTGGCAGCGCGGCTATCCGCTGGTGCTGTGGTCGCTGGTGCAGCGGCGCGTCAGCGGCGGGGCGGGCGGGGGCGCAGGCGCAGGTGCGGGTGCGGGTGCGGGTGCGGCGCCCGACACCGGCGGTGTGCCGCACGAGAGCGAGCTGCCGACCGACTGGCCGCGGCCGCTGGTCGACTGGTCACGCGGCAAGGCCGATGCCGACTCGGTTCTCGCAGCGGCCCGGGCGGGCCCAGTGCCGGCGGAACGGCTGTGCGAGGCCTACTACTACATCGGCGAGCGCTTCGCCGCCGAAGGCGACCTGCGGCGGGCGGAAGACGCCTGGCGCAAGTCGGTGCAGCAAGGGGTGCGGGAATTCACGGAGGACGGGCTGTCGCGGCTGCGGCTGGCGCAGCTGGCGCGGTAGGTGCGGCGGGGCGGCGGTGCGGGGAGCCACCCGGCAGGGCTCCAAGGCGTTGCAGGTGACCGTGGGGGCGGTGCGCCGGAAAGTCAGAAGCCTTCTCACCGATTGAGCTGGCTGCATGACGTCGAGGACGTCGTCGACGACCTTGCGACGAGCCTTCGTGCGGGTGCGCAGACGGCAGCTGCCTACCCCGCCCAGAGCGTCGCTACCTCCGCCGCCGACCGCACGCCGAGCTTGGCGTAGACGCGTGCCCGGTGCACCTCGACCGTCCGCACCGACACATGCAGCTCCTCGGCGATCACCTTGTTGAGCTTGCCCGAGGCCACCCGCAGCATCACCTCGTGCTCGCGCTCGGTCAGGCTCGACAAACGTGCCTGGCGCTCGCCGGCGCGGGCGTCCGTCCGGCGCATCGCCGCATCGACCGCGAGCGCCTGCTCGATGCGGTCGGCGAGCTTGTTGTCGCCGTACGGCTTCTCCAGGAAATCGAAGGCGCCGTTCTTGAGCGCGTCGACCGCCATCGGGATGTCGCCGTGGCCACTGAGAAACAGAACCGGGTTGCGCACACCGCGCCGGCTCAGTTCGTCGAACACCCGCAGGCCCGACATCGGCTCCATGCGGATGTCGAGCAGGAAGACGCCCGCGAACGGTCGCGGCATCGCATCGACTGCCGCGAGCAACGCCGGGCCGTCGGTGTGGGAACGGACATCGAGGCCGCGCGAGACCAGCATGAAGGCGATCGCGTCGAGCACCGCCGCCTCGTCGTCGAGGAGGTAGACGATGCCGCCAGCGGGCCATGCGGGTGGCGCTGACGACAGTGACGGAGGCAGATCGTTAATGGTCAGGGTGTCGGCG
>CAXTDH010000169.1:0-6903 GCA_964242405.1 uncultured Rhizobacter sp.
TTGGCCGCGATCGTCAGCTTCTTGTGATAGCAGAAGTGCGGGATGTAGGTGCCGGCCTTGTCGGCGGCATGCATCACCATGCTGCCTTCGCCGATCTCCACCTTCTTGCCGTCGAGTTCGATCTCGATCATGCGGTCGTGCTCCTCGCAGCATGCCATTCGCCGGCGGGCGTCACCGTCGGGTGCCGAACGGTCGCCATGGCGGAATCCTTTTCCGGGTTGATGCTCGTCCCCACGCCTGTATGGCCGGCATGCACCGGCGCGGCCGACTGCTGGATGAGGGCGACGAACTCTTCCCGGTAGTGCTTGATCATCGCCCGCACCGGCATCGCTGCGGCGTCGCCGAGCGCGCAGATGGTGCGGCCCTGGATGTTGTCGGAGACGGAATTCAGCAGATCGATGTCGCCCATCTTTCCCTGGCCGTTGGCGATGCGCTCGACCATCCGGTATAGCCAGCCCGTGCCTTCACGGCACGGCGTGCACTGGCCGCAGCTCTCGTGCATGTAGAAGTAGGAAAGCCGCAGCAGGCTCTTGACCATCGAGCGGCTGTCGTCCATCACGATGACCGCGCCCGAGCCGAGCATCGAGCCGGCCTTGGCGATCGAGTCCTAATCCATGGTCAGCTCGTTCATGATGGCGCCCGGCAGCACGGGCGCCGATGACCCACCCGGGATCACCGCCTTGAGCGTCCTGCCCTCCGGCACCCCGCCGGCCAGCTCCAGCAACTTCTTGAACGGCGTGCCGAGCGGAATCTCGTAGTTGCCCGGCCGCTGGACGTCGCCGACGACCGAAAAAATCTTGGTCCCGCCGTTGTTCGGCTTGCCGATCGCGAGGTAAGGCGCGCCGCCGTTGACGATGATCCACGGCACCGCCGCGAAGGTCTCGGTATTGTTGATCGTCGTCGGCTTGCCGTAGAGGCCGAAGCTCGCCGGGAACGGCGGCTTGAAGCGCGGCTGGCCCTTCTTGCCTTCGAGCGACTCGAGTAGCGCCGTCTCCTCGCCGCAGATGTAGGCGCCGAAGCCGTGGGCGGCATGCAGCTGGAAGCTGAAGGTCGAGCCGAGGATGTTGTCGCCGAGATAGCCGGCGGCACGCGCCTCTTCGAGCGCCGCCTCGAAGCGGTCGTAGACCTCGAAGATCTCACCGTGGATGTAGTTGTAACCCGTCTTGATGCCCATCGCGAAGGCGGCGATCGCCATGCCCTCGATGACGATGTGCGGGTTGAACATCAGGATGTCGCGGTCCTTGCAGGTGCCCGGCTCGCCTTCGTCGGAATTGCAGACGAGGTACTTCGGCCCCGGGTACATGCGCGGCATGAAGCTCCACTTGAGGCCGGTCGGAAAGCCCGCGCCACCCCGACCCCGCAGGCCGGAGGCCTTGACCTCGGCGATCACCTGGTCGGGCGTCATGGCGAGCGGCGCACCGTCGGGGCCGTTGCCCTGGGCGAGGATCTTCTTGAGCGCCTGGTAGCCGCCGCGGGCTTCGTAGTCTTTCAACGACCAGTTGCTACCATCGAGCTGGTCGTAGATCTGGGCGCCGATGTGACGACCGTGGAAGCAGGTTTCCCGCCCGGTCGTCTGAAACTTCGACAGGTCGAGGAGTGAAGTCGTGTGGTTCATGCGGTTTGCGCCTTGAGAGTCGCGACCAGTTCGTCGAGTCGGGCGTCGCTCATGAAGCTCACCATCTGCCGGTCGTTGACCAGCATCACCGGCGCATCGGCGCAGGCGCCCAGGCACTCGCTTTTCTGCACGGTGAAGAGGCCGTCGGCCGATGTGCCGCCCTCCTCGACGCCCAGCGTCCGGCAGAGGTGGTCGAGCGCCGCCTGGCCGTCGCGCAACTGGCACGGCAGGTTGGTGCAGACATTGAACTTGTAGCGGCCGATCGGCTGCTGGTTGTACATGTTGTAGAAGGTCGTCACTTCGTGCACGGCGATCGGCGGCATGCCGAGGTAGTCGGCCACGACCGTCTCGCTTTCGGCCGAAACGTACCCGAGTTCCTGCTGCACGATCGCAAGACAGGCCATCACCGCCGACTGCTTCTGCTCTTCCGGGTACTTGGCCACTTCGCGGTCGAAGCGCGCGATGGTTTCGGCCGACGGCGCCCAGCCACCGACGGTGGAAGCGCCTTGCTGAAGCTGACGCCGGTAGTCGTCGATCGGGCCGCCGCTCGGGGTCGACGCATCGGTACTCATCGGTGGCCTCTCATCTGTCGCCCCTCATCTGTCGATTTCCCCGAACACGATGTCCATCGTACCGATCAGCGCCACCGCGTCGGCGATCATGTGGCCGCGCGACAACTCGTCGAGCGAGGCCAGGTGCGGGAAGCCGGGCGGGCGGATCTTCAGGCGATACGGCTTGTTCGCGCCGTCGCTGATGATGTAGATGCCGAACTCGCCCTTCGGGTGTTCGACGGCCGCGTAGGCCTCGCCTTCGGGCACATGGAAGCCCTCGGTGAACAGCTTGAAATGGTGGATCAGATCTTCCATGCCCGATTTCATGTCGAGCCGCGGCGGCGGCGCCACCTTGTGGTTGCCGGTGATCACCGGCCCCGGGTTGGCGCGCAGCCAGTCGACGCACTGCTTGATGATGCGGTTGGATTCGCGCATCTCGGCCACCCGCACGAGATAACGGTCGTAGGTGTCACCGTTCACGCCCAATGGAATGTCGAAATCCATCTGGTCGTAGACGTCGTAGGGCTGGTTCTTGCGCAGATCCCAGAGCACGCCCGAGCCGCGCAGCATCGGCCCGGTGAAGCCGAGGTTGAGTGCCCGCTCCGGCGTGACGATGCCGATGCCGACCGTCCGCTGCTTCCAGATGCGGTTGTCGGTCAGCAGGGTCTCGTAATCGTCGACGCACTTCGGGAAGCGGGCCACGAAGTCGTCGATGAAGTCGAGCAGCGAGCCCTGGCGGTTCTCGTTCAACTGCGCCATCGCCTTGGCATTGCGGATCTTCGAGTACTTGTACTGCGGCATCTGGTCCGGCAGATCGCGGTAGACGCCGCCCGGCCGGAAGTACGCGGCATGCATCCGGGCGCCGGAGACGGCCTCGTACATGTCGAAGATGTCCTCGCGCTCGCGAAAGCAGTAGATGAAGATGTTCATCGCCCCGCAGTCGAGCCCGTGCGCGCCCAGCCACATCAGGTGGTTGAGCAGGCGCGTCAGCTCGGCGAACATCACCCGGATGTACTGGGCGCGGATCGGCACGTCGACACCGAGCAGCCGCTCGATGGCCAGGCAATAGGCGTGCTCGTTGCACATCATCGACACGTAGTCGAGCCGGTCCATATAGGGCAGCGACTGGATGAAGGTCTTGCTTTCGGCGAGCTTTTCGGTCGCCCGGTGCAGCAGCCCGATGTGTGGGTCGGCGCGCTGGATCACCTCGCCATCGAGCTCGAGCACGAGGCGCAACACGCCGTGCGCCGCGGGGTGCTGCGGGCCGAAGTTCAGGGTGTAGTTCTTGATGTCTGCCATGGCGAGATCAGTGCAGGCCGCCGTAGTTGTCTTCGCGAATGATGCGCGGGGTGATCTCGCGCGGTTCGATCGTGACGGGCTGGTAGACGACGCGCTTCTGCTCGTCGTCGTAGCGCATCTCGACATGCCCGGTGGTCGGGAAGTCCTTGCGGAACGGGTGGCCGATGAAGCCGTAGTCGGTGAGGATGCGGCGCAGGTCGGTGTGGCCTTCGAAGATGATGCCGTACAGGTCGAAAGCCTCCCGCTCGAACCAGTTGACGGAACTCCAGACCTCGGTCAGCGAGTCGACGACCGGCACGTCGTCGTCGGTCGCGAACACCTTCAGCCGGACTCGCCAGTTGTGGCTGACCGACAGCAAGTGGGAGACGACGCAAAAGCGCAAGCCGTCCCAGTCCCGGTCCTTGTAGCTGGAGAAGTCGACACCGCACAGGTCGATGTTCTGCTCGAACTTCAGCTCGGGATGATCGCGGAGCGTCAAGGCGGCAGCAACGTAGTCGGCCGCACCGACGGTCACGCTCAACTCGCCGCGGGCGCGGACCAGCTTCTTCAGCTTGTCGCCGAGCACCGATTCAAGCGCAGTCTGCAAAGTGTCGAGTCGGCTCATGAGGAAAGCACTGGTGGAGTGTGACGTGACGGGGAACGGTCGGTCTTCATGCGGTGTGGCGACGATCGAGGGCCCGGCAGGCAAGCGGCAGGCCGCTGAACCACGGCGCCGCGCCGATGGTCGCTTGCCCTGAACCGGTCACCGTCGAGAAGCCGGCAATCGGCTCGGACTCGGACTCGGACGCGGGCTCGGGCATCAGCGGGCGATGGTGTTTTCCCGACGAATCTTGGCCTGCAACTGCAGGATGCCGTAGAGCAGCGCCTCTGCCGTCGGCGGGCAACCGGGCACGTAGATATCGACCGGTACGATCCGGTCGCAACCCCGCACCACCGAATAGCTGTAGTGGTAGTAGCCGCCGCCATTGGCGCAGCTGCCCATCGACAACACCCAGCGCGGCTCGGCCATCTGGTCGTAGACCTTGCGGAGGGCGGGCGCCATCTTGTTGCAGAGCGTTCCGGCGACGATCATCAGGTCGCTCTGCCGAGGGCTCGGGCGGAACAACATGCCGAAGCGGTCTATATCGTAGCGGGCGGCACCGGCGTGCATCATCTCCACCGCGCAACAAGCCAGGCCGAAGGTCATCGGCCAGAGAGAGCCGGTCTTCGACCAGTTGATCAGGGTGTCCACGCTGGTGGTGACGAACCCTTCCTTCAGTACGCCTTCAATGCCCATGGGGTCGGTGCTGCTCGGTTCGGAGGTGGGTGATTTCGCATGGGGCGATGATCGCGGTGCAGTCGGGTGACATCTGTTCGACTGCCGCGCTCGTCATTCCCAATCGAGTGCGCCCTTCTTCCATTCGTAGGCAAAACCGACGACCAGAATGCCGAGGAACAACATCATGGCCCAAAAGCCGGTACTGCCGATTTCCTTCAACGAGACCGCCCACGGAAACAAAAAGGCGATCTCGAGGTCGAACAGAATGAAAAGGATCGCAACCAGGTAATAGCGTACGTCAAACTTCATGCGCGCGTCTTCGAACGCCTCGAAGCCACACTCGTACGGGGAATTCTTCGCCTTGTCGGGGCGGCTGGGGCCGAGCAGGAAACCAAGCAACTGCGGCGCTACGCCGACGCCGGCGCCGATCAGGATGAACAGAATGACCGGCAGATACAGTTCCAGGTTCATGGTCTGAGGTGACGAGTTCGGCCGGAATTCGACGGGAGGTCGACCTGAAAAGCCAATGACTGGTGCCGACGGCGAGACTCGAACTCGCACAGCTTTCGCCACTACCCCCTCAAGATAGCGTGTCTACCAATTTCACCACGTCGGCTCGAGACGAACGCCAAGTCGCATCAAGCGCCCGGATTGCGTGAGGAATTGCTCACCGGGCAGCTGCGCATTCTAGCCTGTAACTCCTGCTTCCTTCGGCCACGCTGCAGTGCAGCATCGTCTCAAGGCGGGCGCGTCCAGTCCGGGCTAGGGCGCCCAGGCTGGCAGGGCCCGAGGCCAAGAAAGCCCGTTTGCCGCCACGCTCTCGCTCAGGTCAAGCCGTCGACCGGCCTGCGCATGAACCTACCTGGGCAGTGTCGAGGCAGCGGAAGAGGCCGGCACTGCCGGCTTGACGCCCGCCGCGCCGGGGATCAGCGCCGCGCCGGTCGGTGCGGCGGCGCTGGCCGCTGGAGCGGTCGTCGTCGGCGCATCTAGTACGCTGCCCGCGGACGTGCGTGCCCTGTCGTTCGAGAAATAGGCCAGGGCCAAGGTGCAGCAGAAGAACAGCCCGGCGCAGACCGCCGTCGAGCGCGACAGGAAATTGGCGCTGCCGGTCGCGCCGAAGAGGCTGCCCGAAGCGCCGCTGCCGAAGGAGGCGCCCATGTCGGCGCCCTTGCCGTGCTGGATCAACACCAGGCCGATCATGACCAGCGCCGCCAGGATCTGCAGCACCACCACCAGGTTCAAAATCAGATTCATTCCGCCCACTCCGAGATTCGAAAAGTCGCGCTGGTTGGTCCGTCAGGCGGCTGCAAGGCAGATGGCGGTAAAGTCGGCCGCTTTCAACGCAGCACCGCCGATCAGGCCGCCATCGATGTCCGGCTGCGCGAAGAGGATGGCAGCGTTGTCGGGCTTGACGCTGCCGCCGTAGAGGATTCGCATCGACGCGGCCTTGTCGGTGGCCGCCAAGAGTTGGGCACGCAACAAGGCATGAACCGCCTGCGCCTGCTCGGGCGACGCCGTCTTGCCGGTGCCGATCGCCCAGACGGGCTCGTACGCGACGACGATCTGCGAAATGCAATGGCCAACGGCGTGGATCACCGCCGACAGCTGCCGCTTGACGACCGCTGCGGTGTGCCCGGCGTCGTGCTCGGCGAGCGTCTCGCCGACGCAGACGATCGGCGTCAGGCCGTGCAACAGCGCCACCTTGGCCTTGGCAGCAACCGCCTCGTCACGTTCCAGGTGGCCGGCCCGGCGCTCCGAATGCCCGACCAGCACAAAACGGCAGCCGAACTCTGCCAGCATCGACGCCGAGATCTCACCGGTGTAGGCGCCCGACTCATGCGCCGAGCAATCCTGCGCGCCCCAGGCCAGGTCGCCGCCCTTCAGCGAAGCACCGACCTCGGCAACGAAGATAGCCGGCGGGCAGACCGCCACCTCGGCGGCGTACGGCCCTGCTGCCCTGAGGCCGGCGAGCAACTCGCCGATGCTCGCCCGGTCACCGTTCATCTTCCAGTTGCCGACCACGAGCCGGCGGCGGCCGTTCACCACGTCAGCACCAGCTTGCCGATGTGCTGGCTCGCTTCCATCTCGGCGTGCGCCGCGGCCGCCTACCCGGCCGGAAATGTCTTGTAGATCACCGGCTTGACCCGCCCGGACTCGAGCCAGGGCCAGACGGCTTCGCG
>CAXTDH010000170.1:0-6892 GCA_964242405.1 uncultured Rhizobacter sp.
TCACGCCGCGGCAGATGGCGATGCTCGACTTCGCGATGAAGGTCTGCAACGACTCCCGCGCCGTCGGCGACGACGACTACGCCGCCCTCGCCGCCCACGGCTTCAGCGCCGACGACGCCTGGGACATCGCCGGCATCACCGCGCTCTTCGGCCTCTCCAACCGGATGGCCAACGTCAGCTCGATGCGGCCGAACGACGAGTTCTACCTGCTGGGCCGCCTGCCGCGCAAATGACCCTTCAGCCGGGCTCCGGCGTGTGGGCCTCACTCGCAGAGCGCGGCGTGACGCAGCCCGTCCGCCCGCCCGTGCCCGCCGACGATGCTGCTTTCCTTGCCGTCAAGGGCAGGCGCAAGCTGGCGCAGCGGCTGTTGCGCCAGCGACTGGGCCTGGCCTTGAGCGGGCAGGCTGCGCTGCAGGTACAGCACATCGCCGCGGAGTGGCGGCGGGCGGTGTGGTTCCGCGTCGAAGCGCCGCCGCTCGGCGACACCCTCATGGACCTGGCCCCGCGCAGCCTGCTGGCCGAGCGGGGCATCGCGCTCGACATGGTGGCGCCACCGGCGGCCGCGGCCTGGTTGCAGGGCGACTGCTGGCTGAACAGGGTCGTCGACGACGCGCGGCGCCTCGATCTGACGGGCTGCGACTTCGCGATCGTCGACCGCAGCGCCTTTCGGGCACTCGCCGCGAAGCGCTCGGCGGCGCCCCGGCTGCCCTGGCTTTCGGTGCGCGACGATTACCTCGCCTACGACTATCACCGGGCGCTGTTCGCCACGCGCCGCTTCGCGGCCTGGCTGGGCATTGCCCAGAACGAGGCGGCCGAAGCCTGGCACGCGCGCCAGAAGCTCGGCACGCGCGCATCGCCCACCCTGCGGAACATGGCGGCGGCCGGCTCCGCCGACACCGTGGCCATCGGGCTCGGTGGCGTGCAGCCGGAACGTCGTTATGGGGCCTGGGCAGCGGTGGCGGCGCGCCTGGCCGAAAGCGGTGTGCGGCGCTTCGTGCTGCTCGGCAGCGAGAACGGTCGGGCCGATGCGGCGAAGGTCAAGGCGGCGCTGGCCGGTCAGGCCGTCGTCGATCTGGTGGGCCGCACCAACCTGCACGCCGCCCGCGAGGCGATCGTCGATTCCGGCTGCCTGGTGTGCGCCGACGGCGGCCTGATGCATCTCGGCTGCACCACCGGCACCCCCATCCTGGCGCTGTTCGACTCGAGCGTGGACCCGGCCTGGCGGCTGCCGCCGGCCGCCGCAGGCTTTCGAGGCACCGCGCTCCGTGCCGAGCGTCGCGACGTCAACGCGATAGCACCGGAGGTTGTCGCGGAACGCACACTTGCGCTGATGCGGTCAACGGTGGTTTGAAGCCGCCGCGGCGAGCACCGGACGCACCACCCGGGTGATGAAGGCGGTTGCGACGGCGTCGGGCGCGTGCAGAGAGACTGCACCCGCGCTGCGCAGCCCGATCACGGGCGAGCCGGGCCGGAGGAAATAGCCGGGCTCGACATCGGCGAACAGCGCCAGACCCGGCGTACCCACCGCCACCGCGAGGTGCATCAACCCCCCGTCGACGCCGAGGAAGGCATCACAGGCGGCGATGTCGAGCGCGGTCTTGCGCAGATCGCCACTGTCGAGCAGAACTGAAGCGTGATCGGCGACCAGCGCTTCATTCAGCGCCCGGAGATCGGCATGCGCGGCCCCACCTGTGCCCAGGAAGACGAAATGCGGCGGCGGCGCACCTGCGGGCCAGGTCGACACCAGGCGCCCCAGCAGCGCGTTCCAGTGCCGATAGCGTTTGGCCTCGACTCGCGCGCCCAGCGGTACCGCGATCCGGATGCAGCGGCGGTCGGGCCGGGCCGGTCGAGCGCCGAGCGACAAGCCGGGCGCCACCACGTCGCCATCGGGCAGGGCAAACAACTGGCGGATGCGCCGGTCTGCAAACGCGACCCGGTCGAAGCGCTCGCCCGCCTGGTGCCCGCGCATCGACGCGAACGGTGGCCGAGGCAGATGACGGGCCTTCAGGCGCAACGAGGCACTGCTCCAGCAATCGAAGAGGACGAAGTCGTATTCGCCAGTGACGTCCTCGATGCCGGTGTACACCGCGCGAAAACGGCGGTCATGCGTGAACAGCGGCGCGAGCGGCGACGCGATCAGCAGGTCGACGGCAAGCCCTGCCGGCAGCAGCCGGCGCGGCGCGAGATCCATCACCGCGTCGCCGACCGTTGTCCAGGTGTGCACCCACAGCATGGCGCGGGCAGCGGCAGGCACACGCTCCACCCGCCGCCAGCGCTGGCCGTTCAGGAGCAACTGCAGTTCCCGCCCCATCGCCTTGCGCAGCGTCTGCAGCCGCCACGCACGCGGCCGGGCCTGAAACTCCTCGCGCAGCGCCTCGGCGATCGGCGCGTCGAACGGCAGGCCGTGGATCGGATGGCGCATCGGCGAATCATAGGCACGCGAAGCTGGCCGGCGAGCGCTCCAGCAGCCGTTTAAGCTCTGTGGATGGACCCGATCCCGCCTCGGCACGACAAGCCCTCGATCACCTGCCGCGGAAGCCGGCAGGTGGCCTCGGGCGCGCGGCCGCAGGGCGATTCGCGGTGAAGCAGTACGTCGACTGCACCGAGCTGCGCCTGGGCGACCGCATTGCGCTGGCCTGGTATGCGCAGCACCGGCGGCTCGAATCGGGGCTGCGCGTCGGCGTGGTCGATGCCCATGCCACGCTGGCCGCCAAATTTGCGCTGCCGCGCTATTTTCCAGACACCTTCGCGCCTGTCGCCGGCGACCCTGCGGCCCAGGGGCTCGAGTCCTGGGACCACGGCAATCTCTGGCTGACGGCGGCCAATGCCTTCGCGAGCAGCCGCCGTGCCGGGCACTTCGAGCAGGTGCCCGAGAGCGTTCGAGCCTGCGCGCGCACACTGCGGCGCACCGCCGCGCGGCGGATCCTCATCCACGTTCTCGACGATGCGAGCTACAACTTCGCGCGCAACTGGAAACGGCGCGACGCCACTGCCCTGGGCAAACGCTTGCAGGAACTCGGCGCCGACGTGGTGTTGCTGAACCCGGCGCCGAATTGCTTCATCGGCAACTTCGAGCGGATGTTGGCCGAGATGCTGGCGTGCGACCTGTTCATCGGCGGCGACAGCGGGCCGAGCCATGTATTCGCCTTGCTCTGCCCTGACCGGCCTCAGATCTCGATCTATCCGAACATGGCACGCGACCGCGAAACGTATGCCGGCCTGCAGCAGGCGCTGGGCCTGCCGCTGCCTTGGAACAGCCTGCCGCTGCGACCGGACTTGAACGTCGTCGAGCTGGCCGCTCGTCGAACCTTGGCCTGGAAAGGGGTTCGCCCGCGCATCCGCCCGGTGGGCCGGTTCGCTCCCGGTCGTGTGGCCTCTCTTGCGACAGAACTGGTTGCCATGCCGTGAGCCAGACGGCCCCTCCTAACCCAGTCGTCGACCGGCGCGCCGTCGTCGCCATCATGGTGGCGGTCGCCTTGGCCACGCTCGACACCGCGATCGCCAACACCGCCCTGCCGGCAATAGCCGCCGACCTGCACGCGGCGCCGGCCGCCTCGGTATGGGTCATCAACGCCTACCAGCTGGCGATGGTCGCGACCATCCTGCCGCTGGCGGCGCTCGGCGAGATCGTCGGCCACCGGCGCATCTACATCGCCGGCCTGGCGGTCTTCACGGTGGCCTCGCTGGCTTGCGCGCTCGCCTCGAGCCTGCCGTCGCTGGCGGCCGCGCGGGCGCTACAGGGCATAGGCGCGAGCGGTGTCATGAGCGTCAACGCGGCGCTGCTGCGCTTCATCTTCCCGCCCGGGCGGCTCGGGCGCGGCGTCGGGCTGAATTCGCTGGTCGTCGGCGTGAGCTTCGCAGTCGGCCCGACCATCGCCTCGCTGATCCTGAGCGTCGCCAACTGGCCGTGGCTGTTCGGCATCAACGTCCCGTTGGGCGCTCTGGTGCTGGCGCTGGCCGTGCCGTCGCTGCCGCTGTCGCCGCGCGGCAGCCACCGTTTCGACGGCCCGGCGGCGCTGATGAACGTCATCGCCTTCACCGCGCTGATCGTCGCCCTCGGCTCGGCCGCGCAGCGCGAACCGGCGAGCGTGTGGCTGCCGGCACTGGCGCTCGCGGTGGTGTTCGGCGTGATGCTGGTGCGCCGCGAAGCCGGCAACGCCGCGCCGATCCTGCCGGTCGACCTGTTCCGGCGGCCGTCGTTCGCCTTGTCGTCGCTGACCTCGATCTGCACCTTCGCCGCCCAGGGGCTCGCTTTCGTGTCGCTGCCGTTCTACTTCGAAGGCGTGCTGCACCGCAACCAGATCGACACCGGCTTTCTGATGTCGCCGTGGTCGATCCTGGTCGCCCTCGCCGCACCTGTCGCCGGCCGGCTGTCCGACCGCTATCCGCCCGGGCTCCTGGGCGGCATCGGCCTGGCCATCCTGGCGCTCGGCATGGCATCGCTCGCGTTGTTGCCGGTGCATCCGGGCGTCGTCGACATCACGGTGCGGATGGCGATCTGCGGCATCGGCTTCGGCTTCTTCCAGTCGCCCAATCTCAAGGCACTGCTGTCGTCGGCGCCGCCCGAACGCTCGGGCGGCGCCAGCGGCACGGTCGCGATGTCGCGCCTGCTCGGACAAACGACCGGCGCGGCATTGACGGCGCTGTGTTTCAGCCTCGCCGGGGTGCACGGCTCGACCGGCGCGCTGTGGTTGGGCGCCGGTTTCGCCGCCTTTGCGAGCCTCGCGAGCGCCCTGAGGCTGCGCGTGACGAGCTGACCGCCCGACCGCCCGACGGCCCGACCGCCCGGGCGTACGACCGCCTGACCGCCGACCGCCGACCGCCGACCGACGACCCCCGACCCCCGACCCCCGACCGCCCGAGATACCGCGGCCGACCCTCGATCCCCCTCTCGTCATGGGCACACCGATTGCTGTAACAAGCGCTACCGCCGGTAAGCGCTGCGCTCTCGATCGGTTGCATCGCGCAACCACGAGTCCAGCGCGACCGATCGAAGTCTGACGCCCAGCCACTGTGCCCACGGCCGCAGTCCGCTCGTCGCAGGATCGTCAAAGGATTGGTTTTCAGCGTGCTCACCTCTTTCGCTCGCCGCCTGCACCGGGCGGTTCTGACGGCACTTTTCACCTCTTGCGCACTCATCATCACTTCTTGCGGCGGTAGCGGCGAAGGCCATGATGTGCCGCAAGACACGGCTTCGGATGCCGACACCCGTGTCCATGCGCTGCAGATCAGCGTGCAGCAAGCCGCCCTGGCCCGATGGAGCGCCCCGATCGCCCTGCCCATCGTGCCGGCTGCCGGTGCGGTCCTCGCCAATGGCAAGGTCCTGTTTTGGGCCGCCGACGGGCGCAACACCTTCGGCGGCAGCGGCCATACGTTTTCGGCGCTCTTCGATCCGGCCTCGGGCACGGCAGTCGAGCGCGATGTCGCGAACACCGGACACGACATGTTCTGCCCCGGAACGGCACGGCTTCCCGACGGGCGCCTGCTCGTCAATGGTGGCCTGGATGCCGGCTCCACCAGCATCTACGACCCGGTGGCCGACAGTTGGTCACGGGCCGCGACGATGAACATCGCCCGGGGCTAGAACACGAGCGCCACGCGGGCCGACGGCTCGACATTGACGCTCGGCGGCTCCTGGGCCGGGAGCACCGCCGGCGGCAAGACGGCGGAAATCTACACCCCTGCCGGCGGCTGGCGTCTGCTCAGCGGCGTGCCGGCCGACCCCTATCTGCTGAACGGCGCCGGCAGCTACCAGGGTTGGCAGAGCGACGCCCACATGTCGCTGATCCCCACGGCCAACGGCAAGGTGTTGATGGCCGGGCCCGCCGTCGAGATGGCCTGGATCGACACCACGGGCAATGGCCGATCGGTGCCGGCCGGGCGACGCGGCGACGACGTGCCCAGCATGACGGGCAACACCGTCATGTTCGAGGCCGGCAAGATCCTGAAGGTGGGCGGCGCTGCCTGGAACAACGACGAGCCGGCCAGCGCCCGCGCCTACCTGATCGACACGACAGGGGGAAACGCCGCTGTCAGCAAGCTGACGCCGATGGCCTATCCACGGGTCTATGCCAACAGCGTCGTCCTGCCGAACGGCCAGGTGCTGGTGGTCGGCGGGCAGACCTATGCCAAGGAGTTCTCGGACTCCAACGCCGTGCTGTCGCCTGAATTGTTCGATCCGGAAAGCCTGTCGTTCACCACCCTGCCGGCCATGAGCGTGGCCCGCAACTACCACAGCATCGCGGCCCTGCTGCCCGACGCGCGGGTCATTTCGGCCGGTGGCGGCGTGTGTGGCTGCGAGGCCGACCATGCGGACCTGCAGATCCTGTCGCCGCCCTATCTGTTCAACGCCGACGGCAGCGCCGCGAAGCGTCCGGTCATCGCCAGCGCTCCGGCGAAGGTGGCTTACGGCAGCACGGTCGCGGTGACGACCAGCGCCGCGGTGAAGTCCTTTTCACTGATTCGCATCGGTGCGATCACGCACACCGTCAACAACGGCCAGCGGCGCGTGTCGCTCGGGTTCCCGGCATCGGACACCACCCATTACCAGGTCACGATTCCGAGCAATCAGGGCATCCTGCTGCCGGCGCAATGAAAGACATTCGCAACCGACGCACAGCGCACGCCCTCGGTGGTGAAGATCGTCAGCGTCGACAGCACCGGCGCACCCGTGCTTCAGAACCCCGGGAACGTCGACCTGGTGCTCAACCAGTCGATGACCCTCCAGGTGGCCGCCACCAGCCCTGCCGGCGGCCTGACGTTCAGCGCCAGCGGCTTGCCCGCGGGCCTGCGCATCGATCAGAAGAGCGGCCTGATCAGCGGCGCGCCGACGACGGCCGGCAACTTCGTCGCATCGATCTCGGCCAGCAACGCCGCCTTGGCGCCTTCCAGA
>CAXTDH010000171.1:0-6869 GCA_964242405.1 uncultured Rhizobacter sp.
CTGGAACGCAATCGCGACGTGATTCCCTCGGTCCAGATCTTTGCCGCCATCAGCCCTCAAG
This sequence comes from uncultured Rhizobacter sp., assembly GCA_964242405.1. Lineage (GTDB taxonomy): Bacteria > Pseudomonadota > Gammaproteobacteria > Burkholderiales > Burkholderiaceae_C > LMDS01. The sequence continues at coordinate 62 of CAXTDH010000171.1, forward strand.
TGTTCAATGCTTCCAGCAACATCGGCTTCGCCCAGCAACCTCAATGGGGGCCGGTCAGCGGCAGCGGCCACGAGTCCGGCGACTTTTATTTCAGGCCCAGGTGAGGGCTGCCCCCGATCCGCTCCCGCACACGCTCAGACCACCGCCTTGACCACCGAGATCACCGCTCCGATCAGGAAGATCACGGCCCAGATCAGCGTCAGGATCGCGATCACCAACGCCCCGACGGTGTCGGTGATGCTGACCAGGATGCCCGGCACGAAGCCGTGCAGGAAGCTCAGCAGCAGCACGGCGATCAACGATGTGGCGATCAGCAGCACCAGGCCCTTGTTCTCGAGAAAGCGCTGCTGCGCGACGACGAGGCAGATCGCGAAGCCGAGCTTGAGCAGCAGAACGAGGCTCAGCACGGTCGCGGCGCCGCCACGGTCGAAGCCGCCCCAGGCGGCGAGGTAGGCGATTGTGCCGAAGGGCGCGGCGAGCAGCAGCGAGACCATCAGCGTCAGCAGCTGGATCGAGCTGAACAGCAACACCACCGCCGCGATCAGCACGACCAGCGAGACGATCAAGGTGACAAGCCCCTGCAGCCGCCCCTGCACCCGCTCCGGGATCAGCAGTGACAAGCCCATCAGCGTGACGGTGAGGATGAGCAGTGTGTCGAGCAGCAGCATCGCCGGCACGCCGAAGCCCGATGCGGGCGCTGGCAGCGAGGCGTTCTGCACGCCGAGCAGCTTGGCGGCGCCCTCGGCCAGCACCGCGACCACGATCAGCAACAGCGCGAGGAAGAAAAACGGCTTTCTGAGTTCGTCGAGCATGGTGGTTCGCGCGACCGGGCTCTATCGTTGAACGCGCATGGACGTGGAGCGCTTCGAAGCGTCGGTCGGCTCAGCGACTGCTCTGCAGGACGCGCGCCTGGACGGACTCCAGCGAGCTCGTGGCAGGATCGACCGCGGGCCAGCGGTCGAGGTCCGCCGTCGGCGGCGGGCCGCCCTTGGGTCGCGGCGGTGGGCGCTTGTAGAGCACCGCCGCGACGACCGGCTGGCTGCTGGCGGCGACGAAATGGCCGCGCGTCGATTCGTGCAACGCGAGGGCGCCCGCGAACGGGCCGCCCTTGGCGACGAGCGCGTTGGACTTGGCACGCAGCGAGGCGCCCAGCGAAGGGTTGATGCTTTCGTCGACCGCGACCTCGGCCCGGTAGTCCAGCAGCACGACGTCGGCGGCGGCGATCACGAAGTCATCGCGTTGCACGGCGTCGGCCACCTCCCGGGCGACCAGCCCGGCGCCCGAGGCGTTCATGAATTCGGCCCAGTTGAGGCGCCGGCTGCGGACCTCGCTGGCGCGAAAGCTGACGTCCGCGCCGCGCTCGAAATCGAGGGCAGCGCCGGCACCGATCGCCATGAAGATGGCCACCCCCAAGCTCGCTTCGATCGCGCGGCGCCGGCTGGCGTCGATCTGCAAGGGGCCGAACGAGCCTTCGGCGATGAGCCGGTTCTGCCATTCGCGGCGCTGTGCGGCCGGCAGCCCCGTTGCCAGCCACGACTGCGGGCCGCCGAGGAACCAGCCACTCTCGGCGCGTGACAGGTCGGGGCCGCGGACTGCGCCCAGATAGACCGAGCCGACGCCGAAGTTGCCCAGCGGCGTGGCCCGGTAGTGGTAGCCGGGCAGCCGGTCGGTGAACGGCAGGAGCGCGTTGCGCAGCGACGAAGCGTAGTCCTGCGTGACGGCGGCCGTCCGCGAGCCGCCGACGCTGCCGCAGCCGGCAAGGCCCGTCGCCGAGAGCGCCACGCAGGCCAGTGCCTGCCGCCGGCCGATGCGGCCAGGCTCGGCGACGGTCGGTGCACATCCTGCGGCGGGGCGAGGCGGCGCATCCCGACACGCCGGTTCGCGGCGTCGAACGAACAGGCTGCGGTGCAGGGTCATGCTTCTTGTCGGGACGGGGTAGGCGCAGCTGTCGTTATAGAACCTGGCTTTCGCAGCACCCATCCTGACAAACGCGGGCCGCGCGCCGCAAACTAGGGATTGATCGGCCCTGCGCTTCGATCTAAACAGGTGTCGATTCGCACGCCGATTCGTACGCCGATTCTTCGGACGATTCGTGCGGCGATTTGTCCGCCGATTCGTCCGTCGATTCTTTGGACGATTCGTCTGTCGATCCGTCCGCCGATGGCTTCAGACGATCACCGGCGAGGCCAGGGCCCGCACCGCCGCCACGAGATCCCGCAACCGCTCAGCGTCCAGCTCACCGCTGCGCTCGCCCGCGCACACCGCGCTGCGAAAACCCGCGAAGTCGGGCGCCAGGGCCGCCAACGCTTCCAGATGCGGCCGGCGCAGCGCACCCGCCAGGCCCACCCACGCACCGCAGGCCCGCACGCTGTCGACAAAGCGCTGCAGTTCGGCCGTGCCGAGGACGTCGAACAGGCTGCCGGCGAGCTTGTCGGCGGTGTCGACCATCACGGCCGGAAACCCGAGGCGACAGGCGTGCGCGACCTGCTCGAAATCCAGCCCGTCGTCACCGATGAAGACCGGCACCACGGCGTGGCCGCTCGCGGCCAGCGCCGCCAGCACCGCGCCCGCCGCTGGGTCGCGTTCGATGCCGACCTTGACGTAGTCGACCCGGCAGGCGGCCACCGCATCGACCCGTGCCAGGATCGCGGCCAGCCCGCTCATCGGCAGATCGCCGATGGTGGCGCTGATGGGCAAGCCGCTCGGCTGCTCGCGTCGCAGCGATTGCACCACCTCGGCAATGGTCGCGATCGGCAGGCCGCCCAGGGCGCCTTTGCCCGGCTCCTTGAGATCGATGAAATCGGCACCGCCGAGAGCCGCGACACGCGCCTCGGCGACGTTGCGAACACTGACGAGCATGCGCATCAGGGCACTCCCTTCTGTGGTGGTTCCAGATTTTGTGGTGGTTCCAGGTTCCGTACGGGCAGCGGGGCGCCCTGCTCGGTGCCGACCGGCACCTGCACCGAGGCGCGATGCGCCGCCACCGCCGCGGTCAGCCAGCCCCAGGCCTCCTGCTCGTGCGGCCCGGCGGTCTTGTCGATCGCGATCTGCAAGTAGCTCATTTCCTGCTCGACCTTGGCCGCTGGCAAGAGGTGCAGCCGGCTCACCAGCACCGCGGCTTCGATCACCGCGGCCTGGGCGCGGTTGAAGCCGAGGCAGGGCGCATGGTGGGCCTCGAAAACGCGCGCCATGCGCAGCACCGGGCGTTGCGGGTCGTCGTGCAGGTCCGCCAGCTTCAGTTCGACATGGCTCAGCGCGCAGGCCAGGCGCACCCCCGGTGTGCGCTCGGCCGGCCGCACCGGCCATGACCGGCGCCCCGTGACCGAGCCGGCGAAGACCCTTGTGTCGGTCACGACGTTGAGCACCGCATGGCCGTTGGCGACGATGTTGGCGAGCGTCGTCGAGGGCTTGAACGGCATCAGAACGACCATGGCCTCGCGGTAGCGGACGCCCATCGGCGCGACGTGCGGCGTGCCGTCGGCAGCGACCGTGCTGATCACCGTCTCGAAGATCACGTCATTCATCGATGCGGCCCATGGCAGCCGGCGGCCACCCCGCAGTGCCCGTGGCGGACACGACCGGCGCAGGCGGGGGCGGCCCGGGCATGACTAGCGCCGGCGGGGCCGGCGCTGGCACGACCAGCGCAGGCGGGGCCGGCGCAGGCACGACCGGCGCAGGCGGCATCGGCCCCGGCATGACCAGAAGCGGCGGCGCCGGCCCAGGGTCGGCGGCGGCCCGCGCCTTGCCCGTTCTCATGGTGCTGCCCGGCGCGCACCAGCTGCTCAGGTCCTCCGCCTCGCGGTGGGCGGCGCAGCCCCAGTCGAGCGGCTGATCCTGCACATAGCGCTTGCCGAGCCGCCAGGCGATCTCGGCATGCGCGAGCTCGACGCCCATGTAGAACGCATGGCTCCCATCGTGCTCGAGCCCGAGCTGCGGCCAGAGCTCGAAGGCACCCCGGCCGATTCGCAGGCCGTCGCGGTTGTAGACGTGCAGGCCGCGCGCCGACACCTGGACGCGAAAGTTGCCGTCGCGCACTTGGGCCGCCACGTCCGCGATTTCCTCCGGCGTGTCGGGGAACGGGCGCTTTGCATGCACCGTCATCAGCGCGTCGCTCAGCCCCTTGGGCAAGGTCTGGTGGCGGGCCGCGGCGTGCATGATCCGGCGTGCGACATCGGCCTCGCGCACCGCCCGGCGGGCATGGCCGCTGACCTGCGTCGTCAGCACCGCCGCGACCTTCAATTCGGCGGCGATGCCGAACAGCAGCGCGTTGATGCCGCTGGTGTCGGCCTCGGTCAGTTCGGTGAGGTTGCCGACGCCCATCATGATCGGCACATCGGCAAACCGTTCGCGCAGCCGGTGGTAGCGGACGATGGACGCCGTCAGGCCGAAGGGGATCGGGTCGAGGATGGAGTCGGCCAGGAACGGCCGGCCGCGCCGCTCCATGTGCTCGACGGCGGCGAACAGCGAGGCCTCGTCGGCGGGCACCCGCGGGATCAGCACCGGCGTGGCCGCCACTTCGTCGGCCACCCAGAGCGTGTCGAGCGTCAGGCTCAGCAGGTAGTCGGCACCCGCCCGCCCGCCGCGCAGCAGCTCCTCGGGATCGACCGAATCGACGCTGACCTGGTGGCCCGCCGCCTTGAGCGCCTGAACGCTTTCGGCCAGATGCTCGAAGGGCGTCTCGGGCAGGCAGCCGAGGTCGATCACGTCGGCGCCGTCGCCGGCCAGCGACGCGGCGCGCTCGACGAGCTGCGCCACCGTGAGCCGCGGCGCGTCGACGATCTCGGCGAAAATCGCCGTCTCGTACTCGTTCAGATCGATCGGCCGGGCGGCGCGGTTGAAGTGGCGTGGTAAGTCCTTCAACTCCTCGGGCCCGCGCTCGACCGGGATGCCGTAGTGGCGCGTCAACGCGTCCATATCACCCCGGCAGCGCCCCGGCACGATCATGCGGTGCGCGTTGACCGGCGCGGCGACGCGGCGCTGAATCATGTCGGCGGTCATCAGGGCGGCGACTTGCAGGCCGATTTCGCGGATTTCCCAGCTGAAGGGCAGCCCATCGATCCCGCCGAGGACGCGCGCGAGGCTGGCCTCGGCGAGCCGCCCGGTCAGGAAGACGACGTGTTCCATGCCAGCGAGAGTTCCTTCAGGCGGGTGTCGAGAGCGGCTTCGAGATCGGCGATCGAGGCGACGACGCGGCAGAAGTCGATGCTGCGCAAGCGCTCGACGTTCTCGAGCTCGATGCGTCGCGGCCGCAAGGTGACCCAGTCGTGCGGTGATTTGGTCACCACCACCGGTTCGGTGTCGCATGCATAGACGATGCCGGGCAGGCCGAGCTTGCCGGCCTGGGCGAACATGTTGGTGGGCAGCGAATCGCTGATGCCGAAGGCGCATTTGGCGACGGTGTTGCTGGTGGCCGGGGCGACGACGACCGTGTGATAAGCGTCCTCGTACAGCGTGCCCACCGGCACGGCGCTCGCCGTCTTGTCGCGAAAGATTCGAAAGTCGCTGCGCAGCGTGTCGATCGGGATCTTGTAGATCGGCAGCACTTCCTCGGCCGCGGCCGAGAGGAACAGGTCGACCTCGGGCAGCCGCGCGGCAAGCGCCAGCGATTCTTCGAGGAAATGGCCGGAGCCGCTGACGCACCAGGCGAAGCGGCGTGCCCCGGCCGTGGTGATCGGCACCCCTGGCCCGGATGTGGCGATCGGCGCGCCGGGCCCGGCCGAGTCGACCTCACTCAGGGTGCGAGACCTCGATGTGCAGCTTGTGCAGCTTGCGGTAGAGGGTGTTGCGGCTGACATCGAGCGCCTTGGCCACGTTGCTCACGTTCCAGCGCTGCTGGTCGAGCATCTGCAGCAGCACCTTGCGCTCGCTCGCCTGGATCTGGTTGAGCTTGACGGACGGCAGCGGCTCGTCGGCCGGTGCCGGTGCCGGCGCGACGGCCGGTGCAGGGCCCGGGGGCTGCGGGGCGCCGACCGGATCGCCGCGCAGCAGGGTCGCCGACGGGTTCAGGATCGCGGCCGGCAGGTAGTCGCGGGTGATCACATCGCCGTCGGCGAGCGCCGCGGCACTGCGCAACACGTGGCGCAACTGGCGGATGTTGCCGGGCCAGGCGTAGTCCATCAACAGCCGCTCGGCGTCGGCGCACAAACGGCGCTCGCCGCCGGCCTCCGACTTCAAGACGTCGTGGATCAGCTCGCGCTTGTCGCTCCGGTCACGCAGCGCGGGCAACTCGAGCTCGATGCCGGCGAGCCGGTAGTACAGGTCTTCGCGGAAGCGGCCCTCACCGACCAGCGCCGGCAGGTTGCGGTGGCTGCCGCTGATCAGCTGGAAGTCGACCGGCTGGGTGTCTTCGCTGCCGAGCGGCGTGACCTGCCGCTCGTCGAGCACGCGCAGCAGGCGGGCTTGAAGGTCGATCGGCATGTCGGCGATTTCATCGAGAAACAGCGTGCCGCCGTCGGCCTGCAGGATCTTGCCCCGCCGGCCGCTCCGCTGCGCACCGGTGAAGGCGCCGGCCCGATAGCCGAACAGCTCGGATTCGATCAGCGTCTCGGGAAGGCTCGCGCAATTGACGGCGACGAAAGCGCCTTGCGCATGCGGGCTGGCGTCGTGCACGGCACGCGCGAACACCTCCTTGCCGGAGCCCGTTTCGCCCCAGAGCAGCACCGGCGTCTGGCGGGCGATGACGCGCCGCGCCGTCTCGAGGTGGGCCAGCAGGCGCTCGTCGCGGAACGTGGCGCTGCTGCCGAGACCGGTCTTCGGCGGCATCGGCCGGCTGGAAGTCCGGGCCGACGGAGCGACCGCGGTACCGGCG
>CAXTDH010000172.1:0-6866 GCA_964242405.1 uncultured Rhizobacter sp.
CCGAAAGCACGCCATTGCCGAGCGGGTCGTTCGCGAGGGCCTGCTCGATGGCACGGCGTGTATCAGTTTTCAGGTGGTACAGGAATGCCTGAACGTCGCGCTCCGCAAGGCGCGCGTGCCCCTTACGGCCGACGCAGCACGGGCCTACCTCGATGCCGTGCTGCTGCCGCTGCTGCAGGTGCCGGCCACGCCGACGCTCTACCACCGTGCGCTCGACGTGCAGTCGCGCTGGCGCTTCAGCTTCTACGATTCGCTCATCGTTGCAGCGGCACTGCAGGCCGGTTGCCGACATCTGATCAGCGAAGACATGCAACACGGTCAGCGTATCGAGTCGCTGACGATCGAAAACCCGTTTCGTGTGTGAAGCCGGCACGTGCACTAAGGCCGGCAAGAGCGGCCGGCCGGTGCGCGAGATGTCGGTCAAAGGCGCTCGACCTGTGTCTGACGCTTATTTGATCGACCGCGACCCCATCGTCCGGCTGCTGCAGGCCGGCGTGCCCAAACTGCTCGCTGTCTACGCCTTCGGCAGCCGCATCCGCGGTGATGCCGGGCCGAGCAGCGATCTCGACTTGGCCGTACTGGTCGAGGGCTATGTCGATCCACTCCTGCTTTGGGAGGCGGCCGGACGACTGGAAGATGTGGCGGGCTGCCTGGTCGATGTTTTCGATCTGCGCGCCGCCTCGACCGTCATGCAATACCAGGTGATCACCATTGGCGAGCGCTGGTGGGCGAGCGATGTGCAGGCGCCGCTCTATGAAGCCGCGATCCTGAGCGACAAGACCGAGCTCGATACCGCCCGCGCCGGGCTCATCGACGACATCCGACGGCGGGGAACGGTATATGGCCGATGACGTGCTGATCAACAAGGCGGCGAGCATCGAGCGCTGCGTGGCGCGGGCGAGGGAGGAGTACGGTAGCGATCCTGCCGGCTTTGCCATCAGCTTCACGCGTCAGGACGCTGCCATCCTGAACATTCAGCGCGCCTGTGAGGCGGCGCTCGACATGGGTCAGCACGTGATCCGGCGCGAGCGGCTCGGCGTGCCGCAAAGTGCACGCGATGTGTTCGCGCTGCTCGTTGCCGGCGGTTGGATCGAGACGCCGCTGGCCGAGGGGCTCAAGCGCATGGTCGGGTTTCGCAACATCGCGGTGCACCAATACCAGAGCCTGCAGTTGCCGATCACGGTCAACATCATCGAGCAGCACCTGGACGAATTTCTCGAGTACAGCAAGGCCCTGCTGCTGCGCGACGCGACGTTGTCGTGACGGCCGGGCGCAAGTCGACTTGCCCATGATTCTGCGCAACAGGGCCGGCTCTTCTGCCTGCCCTCGGGCGCCAGGTTCGGGTCCAGGGCCGGCGTCTACGTCGTCTCGTCGATGAGCCGAAGCCTGTCGACGATCTGGCCGACGGCCGGCATCGACGGCGTTCGGTAGGTGAGACGGCATCGGCTGTCGACGATGTAGACCTGGCCGGTGTGGCGGTCCGTGCCGCCCGGGCGTGATTCGCCGCCGCTGCCCAGCACGTCGAAGATGCCGTCCAGGTCGCCGGCTTGCGGCACGGCGGCCACCCAGCCGGGGAGGGCGGCGAAGCCGCGCAGCCAGCGGGCCAGGCTGGCGGGCGTATCCGCGAGCGGGTCGATACTGATCGAGACCAATTGCAGCCGGCCGGCAGACGCCGGCAACCGGCGCTGGGCCTCTGCGAACAAGGCGCCCTGGATCGGGCAGGTCGCGCTGCAACCGGTGAACATCAGTTGCAGGGCACTGGTACGGCCTTGCAGCAACGAGCCCAGATCTGTCCGGCGCCCTTCGTGGGTGATCACCGGCCAGGCCGGTATCGCACGCGTTGGAACGACCGGGCCGAACGGGAAGTGACTGCTGCGGGCGGCCACGCTGCTGCCTGCCGGCGTCTCCACCGCGGGGGCGAACGGCGACACCGCACCCGCACCGGCGCCGAGGGCGAGCCGGGCGAGCGCCTGCAAGACGCGGCGGCGGTGGACGCTCGCGCGGTTGCTGACACAAGTCATCGTGTCTCGGTCATCGTGACACCAGGTACGCGTGCAGATCGGCACATTGCGCATCCAGAGCGTCATAACGCGGCATGACGGTCGATATCACGACCTGCCCGGCATCGACCCCACGGCGCAGCAGCCGACACAGGGACGCAATGTCATAGCGGGTCGGCGGGCCGCCGTGCCGCGACTGTCGCGTGGACAGCCCCACGCGGTTCAACGGTGTGGCGAAGGTCTTTCGGATGACCGGTTCGGCGGCCGCGGTCGCCAATGCCGTTGCCGTTGCCGTTGCCGAGGTCGAAGTCGAGGCTGAGACCGATGCTGCGGAGGCGGCCGGTGCAGCGTCCACCGTTTCATGGCAGTTCATGCAGCGAGTAGCCAGCCGAGGCAGGGGCATCGAATGTCCGGCCAGCCGACCGGACAGGTCGGCGCTGCCCTCGAAGATCGCCTGCCCTCGCTCACGCCGTTGCACGCCGTGCCACCAGCGGGCGCCGAGTGCGACCAAGACCAATGCCACGACCAGGAGCACCGCCATCACGACGATGATCCTGGGCCTACGGGCTTCAACCTGCCAGCTTTGCGTCGACTCGTCCATTCAGCGCACGCTCGTCGCTTGATAGGTGCACGCCTTGGGCACCCCGTACAAGGGGTCGACACCGAAGGTGGCGTTGCTGCACAGGAGCGAGCCGGTGACGTTCTGCCGAGAGACGAAGCTGCCATTGGCGCCGTAGGTCACGGTGGCGGTGACGCCGACCGGCACGGTGCAGGTGCCGCCTTCGTTGGCACACGCGACCGGCGCTGGCGGCGGCGGTGGCGCACCGCCCGTGACCTGGTAGCTGCACGTCTTGGCAACGCCGAACAAGGGCTCGACGCCGAAAGTGGCGTTGCTGCACAGGAGCGAGCCGGTGACGTTCTGGCGCGAGACGTAGGTGCCGTTGGCGCCGTAGGTCACGGTGGCGGTTGCGCCGGCCGGAAGCGTGCAGGTGCCCCCCTCGTTTGCGCAGGCCGTCAATGTGGCGGGTGCAGTCGACGTGACCTGGTAGCTGCAGGTCTTGGCCACGCCGACCAGGGGATCGGTGCCGAAGGTGTCGTTGCTGCAGAGGAGCGAGCCGATGACGTTTTGCCGCGAGACGAAACTGCCGTTGGCGCCGTAGGTCACGGTGGCGGTGGCCCCCGCCGGCAGCGTGCAGGTGCTCCCTTCCTTCGCGCAGAAGGTCTGACCCGCGGCCGGTGGTGTGCTGACGACCTGGTAGGTGCAGGCTTTTTTGTAGTTCGGCAGAGGATCGGAGCCGAAGGTGGTGTTGCTGCACAGGAGCGAGCCGGTGACGTTCTGGCGCGAGACGTAGCTGCCGTTGGCGCCGTAGGTCACGGTGGCGCTGACGCCCACCGGCAAGGTGCAGGTGCCTCCTTCGTTCGCACAGAAGACCACCGGTTGGCTCGACGGGTTCGTCGACGAAGGGCCGGTACTGCTCGCTGCCGCTTCCTCGTTGCCGATCTGGCGCAGGTACTCCGACAGGTTGCCCAGATCGACCGCGCCGAGCGCCACGCCGTTGTGGGCCGACACCGCCGCGCTCAGTGTCGCGGCGCTGCCGTTGTGCAGGTAGGGTGCGGTGGCCCAGACGTCGCGCAAGGTCGGCACGTCGATGCCGATCAGGATGCTCCCCAGCCGCTGGCCGCTGCTCGGCTTCAAGGTGCCGATGTTGCGCAGCGCCGCGGCGTCGGCGCTCGACGTGAAGCCGATGCCGCCATGACAACTGGCGCAGTTGTTGTTGATGAACACGTTCTTGCCCGCCAGTGCCGATGCCGTGAGGCTGCCGTCGGCGGCGCGCCAGGGGCTGGAAGCGAAGCTGTCGAGCGAGGTGACATAGGCTGCGAGCGCATCCAGGTCGGTGCTCGAGCCCGCGGTGTTGTCACCGAGCGGCTGGTTGCGCGTGCCGGTCCGGAAGTCGCTGTCGGCCATCAGCCCGGTGCCGCCGGCGAGCCGTCGGATCTGGCCTTCGAAATCCTGCACCTCGTTGAAGTTGGCGCTCCAGTGCAGGAAGCCCTGGCCCATGCCGCCCCGGCCGCGGAGCGCGATCGTGTTGCGCAGGCCTTCGCCGAGACTCGTCAGATCCCAAACCCGACCATCGTGGCCGCCGTCGTTGTGACAGGTGGCGCAGCTCATGTAGGCGTCGCGGGCCAGGCGCGGGTGGGCGGCGTCGTAGAACAGCTGCTTGCCGCGCAGTACCGTGGCCGCCAGCTTCTCGCTGCCGACCGACTGCAAGGTCGTCGTGGGTGCCGCACCGATCAAGCCCCGCTTCGTCAGCGGCGTCAGGTCGATGGCGCTGACCGTCCGGCTCATGAAATTGCTGACGTAGAGCTTCGAGCCGTCGGCCGCGACGGCCAATCCCTGCGGCGCCAAACCGGCATCGAAGCGGAACAGCTCCTGTTGACCGACGCTGTCGACGACCGCCACCTCCCGGCTCGTCTCGAGGGCGACGAACAGGTAGATGCCGCTCGGGTGATAGACCGCCGCGCTGGCGACGCTCGAGTTGTCGTGGTCGATGCGCCCCGGCAGATCCTCGATGCCCGTGGCCAGGTCGATGCGGGAGCTGATGGCACGCACGGTGTTCTGGAAATCGAGGGCCCGGCCGTCGCGCAACGTGCCGCGCAGCAGGTTGTCCTGCTTGGACGGCACCCAGGCGCTCTTGCCGTCGGGCGAGATCGCCGCGGCACCCAGGTAATTGGGGATGCCGCGGCCCTGGTTCTCGACATCCGGAACATCGCTGTGCGCCAGCACGGTCGTACCCGTGACCACCAGACGCGCCGTATCGACCGTCACCACCTCGCCGCCGACCTTCTGGTTGTTGGCGTCGACGGTGCGCACGGCGGCGGTGTCCTCGCCCGGCAGCGGGCGGGTGATGTAGCGCGACACCAGCAACTTGGTGCCGGCGGCAGTGAGCGACAGGTGCCGCGGGTTGTCGCCGACGGCCACGCTGCCGAGCGCCGCGCCGGTGTCCATTCGCAGCTTCAGCACCTGACCGATCGCCTCCAAGGTCACGAAGGCGCTGCTGTCGACAGGCGAGGCGACGATGCCGAAGGGCTGCGATGCCCGCGGCAGCGCCAGCGTCTGCACCACCGCCAGGCTCGTCGGGCTGACGATGCTGATCGACGCCCCGAGCTTGTTGACGACCGCGACCCGGCCGTCCGACAGCAGCGCGACGCTGCGCGGCGCGCTGCCGACCGGCACTTCCGCGAGCCGGGCGTTCGTGCCGGTGTCGAAGACGCTGACCGAGTCGTTGTCCGGGTTGACGACCCAGAGCCGCGCGGCGCTGGTGCCCCGCGGCTCCAGCATCAGGCTCGAGGACGACCGCGACAACGCCGTCGGCCCGGTGCCGTAGATCCCTTGCAGGAACCGGGTGGTCGCGTATCGGCCGTCGCTGGTGCGCACGGTGAGCGTGACCGAGTAGGCGCCCGGTGCGGCGTAGGTGTGGCTGGTGGCGGCGCTGTCGCCGAAAGCGGTGTCGGCCGTGCCGTCGCCGAAGTTCCAGCTGTACTGCGAACTGACGCCCGGGCCCAGCACCGGCGCATAGCTCACGCTGCTGCCGCTGGCGGCAATCGGGGCGGGCAGCGAGCCGACCTGCGGGATCACGCCGAGCACCGTCCAGGTGAATGATGTGCTCGCCGCCAGCCCGCCGCCGTTGCGCGCGCTGATGCCGACGCTGTAACTGCCGGCCGCCGACGCTGCACCGCTGAGGATGCCCGTGGCCGGATCGATGCTCACGCCCGCCGGCAGGCCGGTCGCGCTGTAGCTCAGGGTGTTGCCGTCCGGGTCGACGGCCTTCGCCGTCAGGCTGACGATGCCGCCGACCGAGCTCTGCTGGTCGCCGATCGCGCTCACGCTCGGCGTGTGGTACGTCAACGCGCCACCGAACACCTGCACTTCGGCGAGCGAGAGCGTGCCCGTCCCGGCGAGCTGCACCCGCACATAGCGCCCGTTGCCGTTCAGCGGGATGCCGATGTTCGGCACCGCCCGGGTCACGCCGACCTGTCGGCTGATGACGGTCGGGTCGGCCGTCAACTGGGCGAAGCTGCGGCCCGTCATGTCGTTCGGCGAGACGAAGACGACGAAGTTGGACAGCTGCTCCGTGCAGCAGTCGCTGCGGTTCCAGAGCTGGATGAGGTCGATGTGGTTGAGGCGGCCGAGGTCCACCTGCCACCAGTCCTGCGGCGCCGTGCCGGCCGATTGGCTGACCGAGCCGAGGGCGCTGTTGCCATTGACGTTGCCGTCGACGGCGCGCGACGCCACACCGCCCGAGGCGACCGACGACTGGCTCGTCGCTTGAGACAGCGCCAGGTTGGTCGTCGAGGTCGCCGGCCCGGCGTAGAGCCGTTCGGCCGGCACCGGGGTGAAGGAAGACGCGCCCGGCGGCCGCCACTGCAGCTGCAGCGATGCAGTGCCGGTCGCGTCGAAGTACTCGATCGTGATCGGCTGCCGCGTGCCGCCAGCCAAGGTTCCGGTCGGTGCCGTGTTGGTGGCCGAGCCGGTCGCCCAACGATCGATCACGAGCGCATTGCCGACCCACACCCGCACGCCGTCGTCGGCGACGACACGCAGGTCGGTCGGGCCAGAGCCGGTGGGTTCGATCCAGCCGTTCCAGCGAACCGAGAAGTTGTCGCTCGCTACCCGGGTCGTGGGTGCGGAGGTGCCCCAGTCGAAATTCGGCACCTCCGTGCGCTGCAAGGCCGCCGGCCCGGTCAAGGTCGCATTGCCGAAGTACTCGGCCGACAAGCCGGTGCCGCTGCCGGATGTCGTCACATTGACGACGATGTCGGTGCTGACGATCTGGGTGTAGCCCGGCACCTGGAGCAGGGTGCCGA
>CAXTDH010000173.1:0-6859 GCA_964242405.1 uncultured Rhizobacter sp.
CCGGCAAGCCGACGGTGGTCGGCTACACGAAGAACGACATCGACATCTGGGCCGAACTGGTGGCCCGCTCGATCCGCGCGGCGGGCGGCCGGCGCGGCGACATCGTCCAGGTCGCCTACGGCTACGGCCTGTTCACCGGCGGCCTCGGCGCGCACTACGGCGCGGAGCGCGCCGGCTGCACGGTCATTCCGATGTCGGGCGGCCAGACCGAGAAGCAGGTGCAGCTGATCTGCGACTTCAAGCCCGACCTGATCATGGTGACGCCCTCCTATATGCAGGTCATCCTCGAGGAATTCGCCCGCCAGGGCCTGGACGCGACCCGAACGTCGCTGAAGGTCGGCATTTTCGGCGCCGAGCCTTGGACCGAAGCGATGCGGCACGAGATCGAAGGCCGCTCGGGCATGGACGCCGTCGACATCTACGGCCTCTCCGAGGTCATGGGCCCGGGCGTGGCGAGCGAGTGCATCGAGAGCAAGGACGGGCCGGTCGTCTGGGAGGATCACTTCCTGGCCGAGATCATCGACCCCGACACCGGCGCGGTGCTGCCGGACGGCGCCCAGGGCGAGCTGGTGTTCACTTCACTGACCAAGGAGGCGATGCCGGTCGTTCGCTACCGGACGCGCGACCTGACTCGCCTCCTGCCGCCGACGTCCCGCTCGTTCCGGCGCATGGACCGGATCGTCGGCCGCACGGACGACATGCTGATCATCCGCGGCGTCAACGTCTTCCCGACGCAGATCGAGGAGATCGTGCTCGGGCATGCAGCGCTGTCGGGGCAATATCAAATCGTCGTCAGCCGGGAAGCGTCGCTCGACGAGGTCCTGGTGCGCTGCGAGCTTCAGCCTGGTGCCGGCGCGGGTGCGGGTGCGGGTGCGGGTGCGGGCGATGCCGAGCGGGAGCAGATCGCGGGCTGGCTGCAGCAGCGGATCAAGGCGCTGGTGGGCGTCTCGACCCGGGTGGAGGTGCTGCAGCCGGACTCGATCGAGCGGACGCTCACCGGCAAGGCGCGGCGGGTGCTCGACCGGCGTGTCCGTTAGTCCATTGGTCGGTCGATCCGTGCGGTGAGCTCGTCCGGCCACGACAATGGCGAACGCCCGACCAGCGCGTCGTCGGCCAGCAAACTCGTGAACCGTGCATCGCCAATTCTTCGGTTGCTCGCGGCGTTGCTGCTGGGAGGCACTGCCGTGGTGGCCCGGCCCGCCCTGGCGCCGGAGCCCGCCGTGCCGCCGAAGCCAGCGGCCGTGCAGGAGCCTGCGGCGGCGTCGCCCGGTGTCTCTGCGGCAGCGTCGCTGCAATCGTTCTTCCGTCACGCGGATATCGACGCCGTCCGGCTTTCTCCGTCCGGCCACTGGCTCGCGATCACGACCGGTGCGCCGTCCGGCCGTCGGATCCTGGTCGTGGTCGACCTGGAGGGCAAGACGCCCGCGACCATCGCGGCGAGTTATGTCGATGCCGACGTCCGCTCGTTCGATTGGGTGAACGACGACCGTCTCGTCTACAACCTGATCGACCTCGAGGAGGGCAACGGCAACCAGGGTTTCGGCCCGGGGCTGGTGTCCGCCCGGCGCGATGGCAGCGAGACGCGCCGCTTGATCGACCTGCGGTCTGCCTTCTTCGCCGAGCGGCGGGGCCCTGCCACGCCGCCATTGACGGTCGACCACCGGTTGCTGAGCGTTCCGGCAGGGAGCGGCAACGAGGTGATCGTCGGCAAGTACCGGGTCAACGGGGAGGGGGACCTGACGGCGGTTCTGCCGGGCCGCCTGGATGTGACGACCGGGCGCCTGCTGAACCTGGCGAGCGGCGCGCCGGATCATGCGATGTATTGGTGGTTCGACGCGACCGGCACGCCGCGGGTGGTCGAAACGCTCTTCAAGGGTCAGGTCGAATATTGGTGGCGTGGCGCCACTGACAGCGAGTGGCGATCCATCGGTCGATTCCCGGCCCAGGCGGTCGGCTTCGAGCCCTTGTTCGTGGACGCTGCCGGAACGCTCTTCGTCACGGCGTCCACCTTGAGCCGCCGATCGGTGCTGAAGCGCTTCGATTTCACGAAGATGAAACCGGAGGCCGAACCGATCGTGAGCACGCCCGGCTTCGATTTCACCGGACGCCTGCTGACCGACAGCACACGTTCGGTCGCCTACGGCGTCCGCGTCGAGACCGACGCCCGAACGACGGTCTGGTTCCGGCCGGACATGCAGGCGATCCAGAAGCGGGTCGATGCGCACCTGCCGGGCCACATCAACGAGATCGATTGCCATCGCTGCGACGACCCGGACATCCTGCTCGTGCACAGCTATTCCGAACAGGACCCGGGCAGCTACTGGATCTTTCGCCCGCAGACCGACGCCTGGCAGCCGGTCGGGCAGGTGCGCCGCGACATCGACTCGCGAGCGTCCGCGCAGGTCGACTTCCAGCGGATCAAGGCGCGCGATGGGCAGGACCTGCCCGTCTGGATCACGGCGCGGCCGGTCGAAGCGGGCGGCAAGCCCCGGCCTGCGGTCGTGCTGGTGCACGGCGGCCCGTGGGTGCGCGGCAACTACTGGGGCTGGCACCCGGAGGCGCAGTTCCTGGCGAGCCGCGGCTATGTCGTCATCGAGCCGGAATTTCGCGGCAGCACCGGTTTCGGCGAGGTGCATTTCCGCAGCGGGTGGAAGCAGTGGGGCGCAACCATGCAGGACGATGTCGCCGACGCGACGCGGTGGGCCATCGGCCAGGGCCTGGCGGACAAGAGCCGGATCTGCCTAGCCGGCGCGAGCTACGGGGGCTATGCGACGCTGATGGGGCTGATTCGCGACCCTGACCTGTACCGTTGCGGTGTCGCTTGGGTGGGGGTCAGCGATCCCCGGCTGCTGTTCCAGTCGACCTGGGCGAGCGACAGCAGCAGCGAAGCACGGAACTACGGCCTGCCGCAGGTGCTCGGAGATCCTGTGACGGACGCGGCGGCACTCGCTCGCGTCGCCCCGGTCGAGCGGGCCGCCGAGATCCGCGCACCGCTGCTGCTGGCGTATGGCGCCCAGGACCGGCGGGTGCCACTGGCGCATGGCCGCAGCCTCCGTTCCGCGTTGCAGGCCGCCGGTCGCGACCCGGAGTGGGTCGTGTATGGTGACGAAGGCCACGGCTGGCTGCGCACGGCCAACCAGATCGACTTCTGGGGGCGCGTCGAGCGCTTCCTTGGCACCAACTTGAAGTGAGGAGCTGATCCATGTACACCCAAGCGATGGACACGCAGCCGCTCGGCAGCGATGCGGCAGACGAGGCACCGGCCAGGACGCCCCTGCGCAGCGCCGAGGCCCTGCAGCTCCAGGAGCGCTTCGATGCCCGCATCGATGCGGGCGACTTCATCGAGGCGAAGGACTGGATGCCCGAGAACTACCGCAAGACGCTGGTGCGCCAGATCAGCCAGCATGCGCATTCGGAGATCGTCGGCATGCTGCCCGAGGGCAACTGGATCAGCCGGGCGCCGACTCTGAAGCGCAAGGCCATCCTGCTGGCCAAGGTGCAGGACGAAGCCGGCCATGGCCTCTACCTCTACGCCGCCGCCGAAACGCTGGGCACCAGCCGTGACCAGCTTTTCGACGCCCTGCACACCGGCCGCGCCAAGTACAGCTCCATCTTCAACTACCCGACCCTCAGCTGGGCCGATGTCGGCACGATCGGCTGGCTGGTCGATGGTGCGGCGATCATGAACCAGGTGCCGATCTGCCGCTGCTCGTATGCGCCGTATGCCCGGGCGATGGTCCGGATCTGCCGTGAGGAAAGCTTCCACCAGCGCCAGGGCTTCGAGTCGCTGCTGACGATCATGAAGGGTGGCACCGACGCCCAGCGCGCCATGGTGCAGGACGCCGTCGACCGCTGGTGGTGGCCGTCGATCATGATGTTCGGGCCGCCGGACGACCAGTCGCCGAACTCCGCCCAGTCGATGCGCTGGGGCATCAAGCGCGTCTCCAACGACGAGCTGCGGCAAAAATTCATCGACGCGGCGGTCGAACAGGCCAGGGTGCTCGGCGTGACCTTGCCGGATCCGGAGCTGCGCTGGAACGAGGCACGCCTGTCGCACGACTTCGGGGCGATCGACTGGTCGGAGTTCAAAAAAGTGCTCGCCGGCGACGGGCCGTGCAACCAGGAACGCCTCGCGGCGCGGGTTTCCGCCTGGGAGGAGGGCGCCTGGGTGCGCGATGCGGCGCTCGCCCATGCGGCCAAACGGCACCAGAACGCAGTGCCGACGGAGCGGGCGGCTTGAGCTCGCCCCCGCTTACACCGGATGTCGACAAGACGCCGGTCGAGGTCGACAAGCCGGCAGCGACGCTCGCCACTACCGAGCCGGGCGGCGTCGAAGCAGTCGACAAGCCCGGGCCGGTCGGTCGACTTGCAGACGCCCCGCCGCCCGGCGCCGAATGGCCGCTCTGGGAAATCTTCGTTCGCAGCAAGGCGGGCCTCGATCACAAGCACTGCGGCAGCCTGCACGCCGCTGATCCGAAGATGGCGATCCAGCTGGCGCGTGATGTCTACACCCGGCGCCAGGAAGGCGTCAGCATCTGGGCCGTCCGCTCCGACCAGATCGTCGCCAGCGATCCGGGCGACAAGGCGATGTACTTCGACCCGATGGAGGACAAGGTCTACCGACACCCGACTTTCTACGCGCTGCCCGATGCCGTGGACCACATGTGAGCAGCGCGATGCAGAGCGCTTCGTCGTCGTCATCGATCGACATCGGCCGTGCGCCGGCCGTCCGTTACCTGCTCCGCATCGGCGATACCTGCCTGATCCTGGCGCAGCGCCTCGGTGAGTGGTGCGGCCATGCGCCTATCCTCGAGGAGGACATCGCCCTGGCGAACATGGCGCTCGACCTCGTCGGCCAGGCGCGGGCGATCTTGACGCACGCCGCGGCGCTCGACGGCCGCGGCCACGATGAAGACCAGCTCGCCTTCCTGCGCGACGAACGCGATTACCTGAACCTGACGATGGTCGAGCTGCCGCGCGGCGACTTCGCGTTCACGGTGCTGCGCAACCTGATGGTCGCGACCCTGCTCAAGCTGCTCTGGCAGCGGCTCGCCGCCGGATCCAGCGACGCCGAACTCGCGGGCATCGCCGGCAAGGCGGTCAAGGAAGCGAGCTACCACCAGCAGCATGCGGCCGACTGGGTGGTGCGCCTGGGTGACGGCAACGACGAATCACGGCACCGCAGTGAGCGGGCGCTGCAACAGCTCTGGCCTTATTCCGCCGAGTTCTTCAGCGATGATGGGGTCGATGTGGAAGTCGTGGCGAGCGGGCTCGGGCCCGCCTGGTCCGAACTCGGCGGGGCCTGGCGGGAAGAGGTAGCGCCCGTGCTCGAGGAGGCCACCTTGCGCCTGCCGGCTGATTCCGGTTTCCGCAGCGACGGCAAGAACGGCCGGCACAGCGAGCACATGGGCTTCATCCTGACGACGATGCAGCACCTGCAGCGGTCGTTCCCCGGAGGTGTGTGGTGAAGATCGGGGGCCACGGCGGCCGGATCGACCGCGCCTGGAACGTGCTCGGCAGCGTACTCGACCCGGAGGTCCCGGCGCTCTCGATCCGTGACCTCGGCATCGTCCGGGATGTGACCGACGACGGTTCTGCCGGCCTGCACATCGTCCTGACACCGACCTATTCCGGCTGCCCCGCGACCGAGGCCATCGAACACGACGTGCTCGCTGCGATCGACGCAGCCGGCCTCGGCCCGGCCCGCGTCAGCCTGCGCCGCTCGCCCGCCTGGACGACCGACTGGATCAGCGCCGAAGGCCGGGCGAAGCTGCTCGCCTACGGCATCGCACCGCCCGGGCCGGTGGCCGAGGGCGGCGCCGTGCCGATGCGCTTCATCCGCCGCGAATCAGCGGCCAGCCGCATCGCCTGCCCCCAATGCGGCAGTCCGGACACCGAACGTCTTTCCGCCTTCGGCTCGACGGCCTGCAAGGCGCTCTACCGCTGCCGCGCCTGCCGCGAGCCGTTCGAGCACTTCAAGCCGATCTGAGGAGGCGATGGCGACCACTACCACGACCACCAGCAGCGCGGCAGGTTCGACCACCAGCGTGCTGTTCCACCCCTTGACCGTCCGCTCGGTCGCGCCGGACACGGCCGAGGCCGTTGTCGTCAGCTTCGATGTACCGCCGGAGCTGCGCGCGACCTTCGGCTTCACCCAGGGCCAGTACCTGACGCTGCGCAAGGAGATCGACGGCCAGGATCTGCGCCGCTCCTACTCGATCTGCGCCGGTGCCGACGACGGCGAACTGCGGGTCGGCGTCCGCAAGGTGCGCGGCGGCGTCTTCTCGAACTGGATCAACGAACATTTGCGGCCGGGCGACAGCGTCGCGGTGATGGCGCCGCAGGGCCGCTTCTACGTGCCGCTCGACGCCCGCCTGCGGCGCCACCACCTCGGCATCGCCGGCGGCAGCGGCATCACGCCCATCCTGTCGATCATGAAGACGGTGCTCGGCCGCGAGCCGGCCAGCCGCTTCACGCTCATCTACGGCAATCGGGCGCTCCGCTCGACGATGTTCAAGGAGGAACTCGACGACCTGAAGAACCGCTACCTCACCCGGCTGGTGCTGCACCGCGCGAAGATCGGCGAGTTTCTTGGCTCGGTGGTGCCGGCGGCACTGCTCGACGAGGTGTATGTCTGCGGGCCGTTTCAGATGAACGACGAGGCCGAGGCGGCGCTGCTGGCGGCCGGCGTGCCGGAGGCCCGCATCCACATCGAGCGCTTCGGCGTGCCGCTGGCTGGGCCGCAGGTCGGTGCCGCGCTGCACCAGCCGCTGCCGGGAGATGCGGAGGTCGCCCGCATCGTCATCGTCCGGGATGGGCTCAGGCGCGAGATCGGCTTCAGCCGCGGGCAGCCGAGCAT
>CAXTDH010000174.1:0-6841 GCA_964242405.1 uncultured Rhizobacter sp.
CGAAGACGACGTCGTCGGGCGTCCACCATTTCGCGATCCGGCCTTCGAAGAAGCGAAGCATGTCGTCCTTGGTCAACTCCGCGCCCGGCTTCCTGACGACGATCAGCAGAGGCCGCTCGTCCCATTTGGCGTGAACCGCGGCGATGCAGGCGGCCATCGCCACCTGGGGGTGCGCCATGGCGATGTTCTCGAGGTCGATCGAGCCGATCCATTCGCCGCCCGACTTGATCACGTCCTTGCTGCGGTCGGTGATGTGCATGTAGCCGTCGGCGTCGATGGTGGAGACGTCGCCGGTCGGGAACCAGCCGCGGCCTTCGGCGTCGATCACGAGCGGGCTCTTGCCGCTTTCGCTGCGGAAGTAGTCGTCGATGATCCAGGGGCCGCGCACCAGCAGCTCACCGGAGGTCTTGCCGTCCCAAGGCAGTTCTTCGCCGGCTTCGTCGACAATCTTCATGTCGACGCCGTACACCGCCCGGCCCTGGGCGCTCTGCACCGCCAGCCGCTCCTCGTGCGGCAGGCCGAGGTGCTTGCCCTTGACGATGCCGACCGTTCCGACCGGGCTCATCTCGGTCATGCCCCAGGCGTGCAGCACCTTGACGTCGTAGCCTTCCTCGAAGGTCTTCATCATGGCAGGTGGGCAGGCCGAGCCGCCGATCACGGTGCGGCGCATCGTCGAGAAGCGCAGGCCGCCCGCCTCGACATACGACAGCAGGCCCTGCCAGACGGTCGGCACGCCCGCCGAGAGCGTCACGCCTTCGCTTTCGAACAGTTCGTAGAGCGACTTGCCGTCCAGCCCCGAGCCGGGGAACACCAGCTTCGCCCCGGTCATGCAGGCGGCGTACGGCAGGCCCCAGGCGTTGACGTGGAACATCGGCACGACCGGCAGGATGCTGTCGCGCGCCGAGACGTTGAGCGCGTCCGGCATGGCGATCGCAAAGGTGTGGAGCAGGGTCGAGCGATGGCTGTAGAGCACGCCCTTCGGGTTGCCGGTGGTGCCCGAGGTGTAGCAGAGCGACGAGGCGGCGTTCTCGTCGAAGCTCGGCCAGTCGAAGCGATCGTTTTCTGCCTCGACCAGATCCTCGAAGCAGCGCAGGTTCGGGATCTTCGTGGTCTGCGGCAGGTGCGCCCGGTCGGTCATCGCGACGAAGGTCTTGATGGTCTTGACCCGGTCGCAGATGGCCTCGACCAGCGGCAGGAAGGTCAGGTCGAAGAACAGCGCTTCGTCTTCGGCATGGTCGGCGATGTAGACGACGTGGTCGGGGTGGAGGCGCGGGTTCAGGGTGTGCAGCACGGCGCCGGAACCGGAGACCGCGTAGTACAGCTCCAGATGGCGGTAGCCGTTCCAGGCGAGCGTCGCGACCCGCTGCCCCGCGCCGATGCCGAGCCGGCCGAGGGCGTTGGCCATCTTGCGCGAACGGGCGGCGAGCTGCCGGTAGCTGAGGCGGTGGATGTCGCCCTCGACCCGTCGCGACACCACTTCCTGGTCGCCGTGATGACGTTCGGCATGGGTCAGCAAGGAGGAGATCAGCAGCGGCTGCTGCATCATGAGACCGTTCATCGTTGACTCCGTTTTTTTGACTTGCGGCCAGGGTCGGTAGCCGCGGGCTCCGGTCGGCCGGGCATCGATTGTGACGCGTGGGCGAAGCGCGCGCGTCCGCGTTCCGGAAGAGCGCCCATGGTTCAGGTGCGTGCTGCGACAGGCGCGAACCGGCTGCTGCACGGGTCGCGAGGGGCGCGAACCCGTCGCTGCGTGGCTGCGACAGATGCGAACCCGCTGCACGGGCGGCCGGATCCAGCCTCGCAGTGAGCGCTCCCGCGCTTGCTCCGGCTTCGCTCCAATCCGCCCAGCTCTCTTGCGCTTCGCTCTCTTGCGCTTCGCTTCCGGCTTCGCTCGCTTCCGGCTTCTGTCTATCGAGCTTTGCCTTATTCGCCAGGAGCGGACGCCGGCGAGGCGAGCGGCTTGCCCTTCTCGACGACGTAGACGCCGACCAGCTTGATCGCGGCCGCGGTGTCGTTCTTGGCGTTGTGCACGACGCCGGCGGGAATCACGAAGCTTTCACCGGTCGCGACCTTGCGTGGCGCCTGGCCGGCGACCAGCAACGTCGCCTCGCCCTCCATGACGTAGCTGATCTCATCGCCCGGATGGGTGTGCCAACCGGCCACGCCGCCGGGCGCCACCTCGACCCGCGCGACGATCGCTTCGCGACCCGGCACCGACACGTCGGCCTTGGTGACGACCGTGCGCGTGAGCCCGGAGTTCTGCGCGACGATCACGCCGGCGGACACCAGCAGTGCGGCGCCCACGAGGCAGCTCTTGAGGTGTCTGATCTGTCCGGCCATGTGTTGCTCCTGTTGATGTCGGCTCGCAAGTTGCGAGCGGACAATTCTGTGGCCGGGGGCCGCACAGTTCAAGTCGTGCCGCTGGGGATTTGCACCAAGATGAATCATCCACACCGAGCGCCCGCGAGGTGGCTCACCATGCCGTTGGCCACGCTCGTGCTGACAGCCGCGGCGCATGCCCAGTCGGTGCTCGCACCCGATCAGGCCGAGCGCTTCGCCCGGGTGTCGTTCCCGGAGTTCCTGGAACTGCTCGCACTGCCCAGCGACGCGGCCAACGCCGCCGACATCCAGCGCAACGCGGCCTGGCTCGAAGCCGCCTTCCGCAAGCGCGGCTTCACGACGCGGCCCTTGGCGAACGACGGCAAACCGCTGGTCTATGCGGAACTGCCTGCCGTGGCGGGGCGCAAGACCGTGCTCTTCTACATGCACTTCGACGCCCAGCCGGTATACCGCAACGAATGGAAGACCGACCCGTGGCAACCGGTGCTCAAGGCGCGCACTCCGGCCGGCGAGTGGGCGCCGATCCCCATCGAGCGGCTGCAGCAACCGCCCCTGGACCCGGAATGGCGCGTCTTCGCGCGTGCCTCGGCGGACGACAAGGGGCCGATCGTGATGTTCCTCGCCGCGCTGGACGCGCTGGCCGCGGCCGGGCAGAGCCCGTCGGTCAACATCAAGCTGCTGCTCGACTCCGAAGAAGAGAAGGGCTCACCGCGACTGCATCTGGTGCTGCGCGAGCACGAGGCCTTGTTGAAGAGCGACGGCATGGTCGTGCACGACGGCGCGATGCCGGTCGGCAACGGCCCGGGTGTCAGTTTCGGCAACCGCGGGTCGGTCGCCATCGACCTCACGGTGTTCGGTGCGACTGCCGCCTCGCACAGCGGCACGTACGGCAACGTCGTCCCGAACCCGGCGCTTCACCTTGCCGCGCTGCTCGCCAGCATGAAGGACGCCGAGGGCAAGGTGCTGGTCCCCGGCTACTACGAGCGCGTGCAGATCAGCGACGAGGAGCGCCGGCTGATGGCGGCCCAGGCGCCCCCGCCCGGCAGCCTCGAAAAGCGCTTCGGCATCGCCCGGCTCGACCGTGTGGCGGCCAACCCGGTGGAAGCGGTGCAATACCCGTCGCTCGACATCCTCGGCTTCAAGGCGGGCGACACCGGGCCGACCGCGGCGAACGCGATTCCCGCCAGCGCGATCGCGACGCTGAACCTGCGCACCGTGCCCGAGACGCCGCCCGACCTTCTGTTCGACCTGCTCCGACGGCATGTCGAGCAGCAGGGCTACCACCTGACGAAGGATGCAGCGCCGTCGGCCGACGAGCGGGCACGTTACCCACTGCTCGCGTCGATGCGGATGATGGCCTTCCCGAGCACCTCGACGGCTGCGCGCACCGGCATGGGCTCGGCGCTCGCTGCGTGGGTCGTGAAGGGCGTGACCGCCCCTCGCGGCATCGCGCCCGACCTGTCGCGCATGGGCGGCTCGACCCTGCCGATGAGCGGCGTGGTGGATGTGCTGAAAACTTCCTACGTGATCGTGCCGCTCGTGAACGCCGACGACAACCAGCACACCTTCGACGAGAACCTGAGGCTGGGGAATTATGTGGAAGGGGTTCGGACGATTCATGCGCTCTTGACAACGCCGTTTTGAAGGTGTCGGGTGGAGGTAGTTGATCGATTGCCTTGGCGTGGCCTCGTCGCTACAAGTTGCGGATTCATCGCGCCCGGCGGTCTCGTCGCAGGCGTCGACCCCCGAAGCAACCTGTCTTGGAGGCGGCGGCTGTCTGCGAAGGGCGCGATTCGGCCACGAGCCGTTGGTCGCCAGCGGCTGCTGTCGGCTCACGCAATTTCTCACGAGTGATGCCACCGGGCGTCGCCGAGGCTTTCGAGCAACCAATCTTTGAGCCGCCCACTCTCATTCGGACAGGACATGCCGAAGAATGCAGGGATGCTATCTGGGCAGCAGTTTTCGCGAGCGGATCACTCGGACGAGCGTAGCGCAAGATTGTCTCGGTTACGTTCCATGCACGGTTTGCCCAGAAGAGCGCGTAGCTGTAACGTCGAATGCGCGGCCGTTATTTAGTCCGACCTGAACAACTCGTTCGCTGATTCAACTGGGGTGAACGAAAGCGAGGGTAGGAGTGGGTGGACCGAGACCGATGACCAGGCGGACGGGGCCGATCGCGGCGTATATGGCGTGAAGGAGCCGATCGATCAGCGCCAAGCAAAGCACCCGCAGGTGCCGCAGGATCATTCGCAAGTTGTGCCCGGCGCCGCACAGCAGCGCATGCAGCGCGTCGCCGTCGGCGCCCTTGAGCCAGTTCTTCGCAAGAAGGCCATCGGCCTTCATGTGCCCGATCATCGGCTCGACCACCTGGCGGCGCTGGAGCAAGCGCTTGAGCGCCGGCGGCAGCCGCCGCGTGTGGCTTATCAGCAGTCGCGTGCCGATGGGCGGCTCGACGCCGCGATAGCCGCGATCGGCCAACGCGATCTTGGGCTTCTGTCCAGTGAGCATCTCGACCTGCTCGAGTTGGGTGCCGAGCGTGTGCCCGTCGTACGGGTTGCCGGGCATCGAGCGCATGCCGACGACCAGTCCTTCGGCCACCGACACCTTGACACCGAATTCGTACGGCGTTCTTGCCTTGCCCTTGGCGATGCACTCGACCTCCGGCGCGTGCAACGCGTAGAGCTTGTTCTTGGACTGACGATGCTGCGCGTGCAGGCGCCGCGCCACCTCGAGCCGTTCGTGCAGCGCCCCAGTGACCTCTCCACCCTTCCTCTCGACATCGCGGATCACGCGACCAAGCCAGGTGCGGAGCTAACGGATCGAGCGCCGCATGCGCCGGTATTGCTTGGCATGCGCGTAGCGCCCGGCCTTGGCCTCGGCCGCCTTGCCGACCCAGGCATAGCTCTGGCGCAGTGCGAGGCCCGTCTTCTGCGCCGCGGCGACGAGCTGCTCGCGCGCCCGGTTCAGCAGCCTGCTGTCGGTCGGGTGCGCGATCGCCTTGGGCTGCACGGTCGCCAGCGCACGAGGCTCGACGGGTCGCACGGCAACTCGTGGCAGAAATAGCGCTCGCCGCTGAAGTGCTGCCAGTACGGGTTCTCGCACCAGCGCCGGGCAGTGTCCTCGTCGCTCAGCGCGAAGACGTGCTTCAGGTACAGCAGCGCCGCCATCCGCCGCGTCGGCAGCGCCGGGCGGCCGGTGGTCGACTCGAACTGCGGACTCCAGGCCGACTCGAACGCTTCCCAATCGATCAGCTCGGACAGCCTCACGAGCTCGTGGCGCTGGTCGATCAGGTTGAAAAGCTCGGTGCGAAACAGGTCGTGCTCATTGCGGTCTTCAGCCGGCTTCGGGCCCATCGACACCTCGTGCCGTTTGCAAGGATTCGAGACCTATTGGACCGGAAACTTGCAAACCAATCTATACGCACTCGCCCGGGCCGCAGAGTGGCAGACCGGGCTACGAGACGTTGTTCAGGTCCGACTCCATAGGCATCGCGCTCGATCACGACCGCCAAGGCGCAAGTCGAACAGGACGTGTTCGGGGACGCCGCCGAAGTAGTCGAACGCCTCGCGCAAGCCGTCGCACAGCGTCTGAGCGTTCTCGCCGGCGACGGCAACGAACTTGACGAACGATGCGCGGCTGTAGCCAAGCGTCGCCACGAGCGCGAGCAGCGGATCCCGGCCGCGACGGACGTAGGTGAAGTCGGCTTGCATCTGTTGGCCAGGCAACGTCTCAAAGCGCACCAGCGGCTCGGGCTCATCCTTGCGCAGCGGTGCGAGCCAAGCCCTCAACTGGCTGACGCCTCCGGCGTAGCCGCGCTCGCGGATCTCGCGCAGCATCACGGTCGCCGGAATCCACCTCGGCTTGGCCTGCTCGACCCGACCGAGCAGATAACTCTTGAACGCGTCGAGCTTGCACGCCCGTGCCTCGCGCGGGCCGTAACGCCTCGCCGCCTCGTCGCGCAGATACCTGCGCACCGTGTTGCGCGAACAGTCCAGCTGCTTTGCATCGAGCGCCTCCGATCGAACCACTGAAGGTCTTCCGGTAGTGGAGCCCGCATCCCCTTTAAGAACCCTTATTCGCGAGACTCGGCGCCGGGCTGATCCAGTTAAATCGCGCAGCAAAAGCCCCGACGAGGAATCTGTCGAACAGGACGCCTATCAGCGTGGCCCACAAGATTCCCACCAATAAGAGGTCCACGCGGGCGAACGACAGCGCGAACTTCAGCACCCGGCCCAGGCCGTCGGGCGCGCCAAGGTATTCGCAGACGATAACTATGCCCAGCGCCAGCGCCAGGCTAATGCGCAGGGCGCCCAGTAGCTCCGGCGCGGCGGCGGGCAATCCCACAGTGCGCAGCGCCTGCCAGCGGCTGGCGCGGTGCATCTGCGCGATGAGCCAGTACTCCGGCGGCACGTTGCGCAGCGCATTGAGCGTGTGCACCAGCATTGACAGCGCGGCGTAGGTGGCGCAAACCGCCACCTGCGCCACTTCGCTCGGGCCTAGG
>CAXTDH010000175.1:0-6832 GCA_964242405.1 uncultured Rhizobacter sp.
GACACCGACACCGACACCGACACCGACACCGACACCGACACCGACACCGACACCGCGATGCCGCCGTTCCACCTCGCCTTCCCGGTTCGTGACATCGAGGAGGCGCGCCGCTTCTACGGCGACATCCTCGGTTGCCCGGAAGGCCGCAGCGCGGTCGATTGGGTCGACTTCAACTTCTTCGGCCACCAGATCGTCGCCCATCTGGCGCCCGACGAATGCGGCTCCCGGGCGACCAGCAAGGTCGACGACCACTCGGTGCCGGTGCGCCACTTCGGCGCCGTGCTGTCGCTCGCGCAGTGGGAGGACATGGCCGGCCGCCTGAAGGCACGCAAGACCGAATTTGTGATCGAGCCCTACATTCGCTTCAAGGGGGAGGTGGGCGAGCAGGCGACGATGTTCTTCCTCGATCCGTCCGGCAACGCGATCGAACTGAAGGCGTTCGCAAACCCGGCGTCGCTGTTCGCGAAGTAGGGGCCGGGGCGATTGCCTCAGTGCACCCCCGCCAGCAACGCCGCATTGCCACCCGCCGCCGCGGTGTTGATCGTGACCGTCTGCTCCGCGCAGAACCGGTAGAGGTAATGCGGCCCGCCCGCTTTCGGCCCGGTGCCTGACAAGCCCTCGCCACCGAACGGCTGCACGCCGACCACCGCGCCGATCATGTTGCGGTTGATGTAGACGTTGCCGATGCGTGCCGCCGCAGCGATGCGCAATGCGCGCGAATCGATGCGCGTCTGGATGCCGAGCGTCAGGCCGTAGCCGAGGGCATTGACCCGGCCGATGACCGCCTCCACGTCGCCGCTCCAGCGCACCACCTGCAGCACCGGTCCGAAGATCTCCTCGCTGACATCCTCGATCCGTGCCACTTCGAAGGCCACCGGCGCAATCAGGTGCGGGACAGCGCTCTCGGGCGGCGTCGCAACCGGCGTCTCGCCGATCGTTGCCCTGGCCTGCCGACGCAGCCGGGCGATGTGCGTGTCGATGCCCGTGCAGGCATCGGCATCGATCACCGGCCCGACGTCGGTCGCCAGCAACGCCGGGTCGCCGACCTGAAGCTCCTGCAACGCGCCCCGGATCATCTCGATCACGCCGTCGGCTATCGACTCGTGGACGCACAAGAGCCGCAGCGCCGAGCAGCGCTGGCCAGCCGAGCGGAAGGCGCTCTGCACCACCGCATCGACGACCTGCTCGGGCAGGGCGGTGCTGTCGACGATCATCGCGTTGATGCCGCCGGTCTCGGCGATCAGCGGCACCATCGCGCCATCGCGGGCGGCGAGTGTGCGATTGATGATCTTCGCGACCGCCGTCGAGCCGGTGAAGCAGACGCCGGCGGTGCGGGCGTCGGCGACGAGTGCCGCGCCGACCGTCTCCCCCGGGCCGTGCAGAAGCGCGAGCGCATCCACCGGCAGGCCGGCGTCGTGCAGCAGTCGGGCGAAACGCAGCGCCACGCGCGGCGTCTGTTCGGCCGGCTTCGCCGCCACCGTGTTGCCGGCCACGAGCGCCGCGACGACCTGCCCGGCAAAGATGGCGAGCGGGAAGTTCCAGGGGCTGATGCAGACGAAGACGCCGCGGCCGTGCAGTCGCAGCTCATTGCTTTCGCCGGTCGGCCCGGGCAGCGCCTGCGGGGCCAGTCGAGCCTCCGCCAGATCGGCGTAGTAGCGGCAGAAGTCGACCGCCTCGCGCACTTCGGAGACGCAGTCGCCGAGCGTCTTCTGCGCCTCTTTGACCAGCAGGCCGCAAAACTCGGGCATCCTGGCCTCCAGCGCATCTGCGGCACGGCGCAACACGGCAGCGCGGTCGCCGAGCGGCGTCGATGTCCAGGCGCTGAAGCCGGCTTGCAGGCGTGACATGGCCGCCGTGATCTGCGCCTCGTCGGCTTCCTTCACCGGCGCCAGCACGGTCGCGGCGACTGCCTGCTCGAGCGGCGCCCGCTCCGCGGCGCAGGCCAGGTCGACGCCTTTGGAGTTGGCCCGCCCTTGCCTCCCGTCCCAGCCGTAGAGCGCGATCGGCGCGGCGATGCCCGGCGCCGCCGCCGGCACCAGCGGCGAGGCCAGCAGGGCATCGACATCGACCGACGGGTCCGACAACTGGTGGACGAAGGACGAGTTGGCGCCGTTCTCGAGCAGGCGGCGCACCAGATAGGCCAGCAGGTCTCGGTGCTCGCCGACCGGGGCGTAGACCCGTACCGGAATCGGCGCGGCACCGTGAGAGGCCGTCGCGCCGGTTGCCGACGTCGCCGCTGCGGGCTGCGCCGCGCCTGTCGCCCCGCCGGCTGGCCGCGCCGTCGCCTTCATCACCTCCCGGTAGACGCCCTCGCCCATGCCGTGCAGCCGCTGCATTTCGTAGGCGGCGCCGCGGGCTTCGGCCATCTCGACGATCGCCGCGATGGTGCCGGCGTTGTGGGTCGCGAACTGCGGGTAGACGACGTCGGCATGGCCGATCAGCGCCCGGGCGCAGGCGAGGTAGGAGATGTCGGTGTGGTGCTTGTGGGTGTAGACGGGATAGCCCGCCAGGCCCATCTCCTGCGCCCGCTTGATCTCGCCGTCCCAGTAGGCGCCCTTGACCAGCCGCACCATGAAGCGCAGCCGGTGGCGCCGGGCGATCGCCGCGACTTCGTCGACCACCTGCAGCGCCCGCGTCTGGTATGCCTGCACCGCCAGGCCGAAGCCGCGCCACTGCGGATGTGCCGCTGCGACCCGCGCCGCCAGGGCCTCGAAGACGTCGAGCGACAGCTCCAGCCGGTCGGATTCCTCGGCGTCGATCGTCAGGTTGATATTGGCCTGCGCGGCCGGCTCGATCAGCTGCCAGACGCGCGGCAGCAATTCGGCGAATACCCGCTCCCGCTGGGCGTCCTCATAACGGGAGAAGAGGGCGCTCAGTTTGATCGAGATGCCGTCGGCCGCCTCCGGGCCGGGCGCGGCGCGCGCGCCGCCGTCGGCGATGGCCCGGATCGCATGCCGATACGACGCGAGATAGCGCTCGGCGTCGGCTTCCGTCCGCGCGCCTTCGCCGAGCATGTCGTAGCTGAAGCGCAGGCCCTTCTGCGCCTTGCGGGCCGATGCCGCCTCGGCGAGCGCCTCCTTGATCGACCGGCCGAGCACGAATTGACGGCCGAGGAGCTGCAAGGCCCGCACCGTCGCCGCCACGACCGTCTGGGCGCCCAGCCGCTTGAAGAGGCCGCTCTCGCCGTTGCCGTCGCCCGGCAGGAAGCGCTTCGACAAGGTGATCGCACTCGCCGACAGACTGGCGAACAAGCGGTGCGGGCCGTCGCGCGACGCATCGAAATCGGCGCGGCCGAGCTGGTCGGCCGTCAGCGCAATCGCCGTTTCCGCATCGGGCACCCGCAGCAGCGCCTCGGCCAGCCGCATCAGCGCCAGCCCCTCGGCACTCGAAATCGGGTACTCGCGCAGCAGCGACTCCATCGCCCAGAACGGCGCCGGGTTGTCGCGAACCGCCTGCACCCACGGGCGGGCGCGGGTCGCCGCTGCGGGCCAGGACAGGTTGGCGGCGAGGGATGCGGTCAGCTGCCCCAGAACCTCGATCTCGTCGCGGCAAGGGGCCGGGAGGCGAGCGCCGGGAGTGGATGCGATCGGCATGGTGCGGTCCTGTCTGGTCCACCCGTGGGGGCAAGGTGGACGACCCAGGATTGTCATGCAGGTTGGCCGCCGTCGCGTTGGCCGGGCGATGTGGCGTGGACCCGCAGGAAGCGTTCGCCGCTTCTCGTGGCGAGTCGGCTGACCAGGTGTTCGGCCGAGCCGAACTGGAAACCGAGTTGACTGGAATAGGCGCTGCAGCCGGCTGTCAACGCTTGACGGTCGATCGCTTCCAGGCGAACTTCGGTCTGGCGCGCAGAACCTTTCGGGACGGTGGGCAGACGGTCGGCGTAGGGCCAGTCCTGCCACAACCAGTAGCGCGGCCGCTTGCCGCGGGCCGTATCTTCAACAGCCACATCACCAGCGGCGGGCGCGATGCCGACGTCCGGCACAGCGCCGGTACGGAGTGCCAACAGCGCGTCGAGCGCCGCCCGCACCACCAGATGGTCGACATGCCCGCCAAGCCCGGTCGGGCCGAGCACGAGGGCGGGCGCCTGTTCAGCGATGAGCTGGCGCAGCGCTGCGGTCAGCAGGGGTTCGATGGTGGCGTCGTCGGCACGCCGCCCGGCGAACAACGCGGCGGCGTCGCCATAGCCGCGGTGCGGCGCTTCGAGGAAGGGCAGGTGCAGCGGCGTGGCGCCGATCGCGGCGCAGGCGGCCCGGTCCTCTGCCCGCCGCAGCGCCATGTAGTCGACGTCGGCGGCCAGGCCCTTGTCGAGCTGACAGGCGAGCGCGAAGCCGTCAGGCCGTGCGACATTGCCGGTGAAGCAGGTGACGACGACGACCCGCCAGCCGCGTCTGGCGCAGCGTGCCAGGATGCCGCCTGCCGAGAAGACCGCATCGTCGAGATGCGGCGAGACGGCGAGCAGGCAGCGCGTCACAACAGGTGCGGTTCGCGCCGGAAGCGGCAATCGCTGAGCGGCAGCACCGGGTCGAAGTCGCGCGACGCTGACGTGCCGGCGAGGCTGGCGTAGAGCGCCATGATCTGGTCACCGACCGCATGCCAGCTGTAGACCCGACGGCACTCGGCCAGGGCCGTTGCAGCGAGCCGACGGCGAAGCGGCTCGTCGCCCAACAGTCGGTCGAGAGCGACGGTCAGCGCCGCCACGTCGCCGGCCTCGACCAGGAGCCCGTTCTCGCCGTCGCGCAGGCAATCGACCACGCCGACCGAGCGGCAGGAAAGCACCGCGTGGCCGCTCGCCATCGCCTCCAGGATGGTGTTGGAGAAGCCTTCGGCATAGGTGGGCGAGACGAACACGTCGTGCGCCTGGTAGATCGCCGGCACGGCGGCATAGTCGGCGTAGCCGGAAAAGACGACTCGGCCGGCGAGGCCGAGCGTCGCTGCCAACTCGCGCGCGGGTTCGAGGTCGGGGCCGATACCGGAGATGGTCGCCTGCCAGGAATGTCGGAGCTGCGGCAAGGCAGCAAGGAAGTCGAGCACGCCTTTGCGGCGGTCGACACGCCCGTGATAGAGCAGCCGGACGGGGGAGTGCGAATGCTGCGCGGCATCGCCAGGCGGCGTAAAGCACTCGGTGTCGACGGCACCGGGCACGAGGGTGAAGCGCTCGAGCGGCGTGCCGAGCCGGTCGTGCACCTCCTGGGCGAAGCTCCGCCCGCCGATCAACAACGAGCCGGCGTGGTCGAGCACGCGCAGCATCGCCTGCCGGTGGGTTTCGCAGCATGAACCGACCCAGTGGCCGTCGCCGCCCTGGATCGACACCAGATTGGGCACGCCGAGCCGGCGCGAGGCCAGCAAGGTCGCCCAGCCGGTGGGGTAGCCGTACTGGGCGTGCAGGATGTCGAACGGCGCCTCGGCGTGCTCGCGGGCGATGGCATCGACGAGGGTATCGATGTCACGTTCGAAGTCGCCGCCGTCCTGTTCACCGAGCGCCTCCATGCCGACGACGCGCATTCCCGGTACCGCCGGCGGCGGCCCGCCGCCATAGACACCGCGCCCGAAGGCGTCGCCGCGGTACTGGCTGATCATCGTCACCTCGTGGCCAGCGTTGACCAGTTGGCGCAGCAGGTTGGCGGCATAGATCGACATGCCGGAGATCGCCGGGAAATAACGGCGGCTGACGAAACAGATCCTCATGATCGAGCCTTCCTGGGCTGACCGCCAGCCGGTGGAGCGAGCTCGAGAGCCGCTTCGGCCTCGTTCAGGTAGGCGATCGACTCCGGGATCGCCAGATGCGCCCGTGGGCTCTCGCGGGACATCTCGACGCATACCAGCCGCGTGAAATCGATGCGCCGCAAGGCCGCGAGTACGGCGCCGACGTTCATGTCACCCTGACCGAACGGCAGATGGGTGTGGTCACCGCGCCGCATGTCCTCGATCGAGACGGTGCCCAGGTCGTCGGCATGACGAACGACGGCGTCGGCGGGGTCGATGTCCTGGGTGACCAGGCAGTGGCCGGTGTCGAGCGCCAGTCGCAGCCAGGGATGGGCCTCGTGCAGCCGGGCCCAGTCGGAGACGGTCTCGATCAGCATGCCAGGTTCCGGCTCCAGACTCGCTGCCATGCCGGCCCGGGTGGCGTGCTCGCCGAGCTGCACGAGGCCGTCGTTCAGCCAGCGGTGGGCGTCGGCCACCGCGACACCCGGTTTCGGCACGCCCGCCCAGAAGGAGACGGTCTCGCTGCCCAGGATGGCGGCTATGTCGACCGCTCGGCGCAGGAAGTCGACCCGCCGCGCTCGGCCCCCGACATCTGCTGTCACGAGCGTCGGCTCGTGCTTGTCGCGCGGATCCAGCAGGTAACGTGCGCCGGTCTCGATCACGCTGCCGAGTCCCAGCTGCCGCAGCCGCTGGGCGACGCGCTCGGCCTTGCGCCGCCAATCCTCGGCGAACGGGTCGAGGTGATGGTGGTCGAGTGTCAGCGCGACGCCGTGATAACCGCTGTCAGCGATCAACGCGAGCGCGTCGTCGAGCCGGTGATTCGACGCGCCGTTGGTGTTATAGGCGAAGCGCAGGCTCATGCGGCCTGCCCTGCCGCCCAGGCGACATGGTGCGCCTCGGGCTCCCGGTACAGCGGGTACAGCGGGCCGACTTGCTCGGCGGCCCGGGCGATGTCGAACAGCGGCCGGCCGCCGAGGCGGTCACAGGCTTCGTCTGTGATCCGCACCGGCAGCAGCGTCTCGCTGGGCGCACCGAAGCGGATCAGCGGTGAATCGAGCGCCATCAGCTTGGCGACGTTGCGCTCGCCGATTCGGTGGTAGCTCATGGTCTCGACCTCCATGCCCGGCAC
>CAXTDH010000176.1:0-6800 GCA_964242405.1 uncultured Rhizobacter sp.
AAGACGCGCTGGTGCGACGGGTTCAGGATGGCGGTGACGATGCCGACAACCGCACCATCCATCGTCACCAGCGGCCCGCCGGAGTTGCCGGGATTGGCGGCGGCGTCGAACTGGATCAGGTTGGTGAGCGTCTGCTGGCCTTCCGGCGACCGGAACTGCCGCTTCAGCCCGGAGACGACGCCGGCCGACGCCGAGGGGCCGATGCCGAACGGAAAGCCGACCGCCATCACCTCGTCGCCGGGGCGCAGGTCGGCGGTCGAGCGCATGGTGGCAGCGGCCAGGTCATCCGGGATCGTCTTGGCGCGCAGCACGGCCAGGTCGTTCTGCGGCTGGGTGTTGACGACGGTCGCGTCCGATTCGGTGCCGTCCATGAAGGTCACCCGGATCCGCTTGGCGCCCGAGACGACGTGCAGGTTCGTGAGGATGGTGCCGTTGTCGACGATCACCACGCCCGAGCCGATGCCGCGCTCCAGCAGGCCGTGCTGCTTGGCCTCGGCGGCGTCGGTGCCGTCGTCGCCCTCGTTCATCAGGCCGACGATCCGCACCACCGACGGCAGGACGGCAGCGTAAGCGCGCGACGTCGGCGCGTTGAGCGGCTTCTCGTCGATCGACTTGCGCATCGCCCGGTCGATCTGCTCCATCGTCAGCGGCGGCGCGACAGGACGGCGGCTCGCGTTGTAGCTGAGCCCGGCGGCAACGAGAAATACCAGGGCGCAGGTCCAAAGAAGGCGTTCGCGGCGCAACGCCGCCAAGCGCAAGCGCGACCAGCGGCCGGGTGGTCGAGGAACTGCCAACAGCGGCGCAGTGTGCGATTCCGGAAGAACCGAACGCTCCGACTCGCCGGCGCTGGCTGCAGCGACCCCGTCCGGCGGCAGTGCCATGGCAGTCTTGCGGGAGCGGCTGTACAACGCTGCCTTCTTCATCATCTGCATCCGAAAAGGTGCACCTGATTCGTGCCCCGAACGAGGCCCGCCCTTGTCGCCCTGAACGGCCGACGACGGGTTCATCGAACGTCCGGCACAGCGACGGCACTACAGTAGCACGGCGACCGTTTCCTGTCACAGCGACGGCGGCGGTCGCCCTTCTCGCGCCCGGCTCGCCGACGCCGTGACCCTTTCACCTGGCCGGGCCAACCGCCCTATGTGGATCGACACCCATTGCCATCTCGACGCTTCCGAGTTCGACGCCGACCGGGACGCGGTGGTGGCGCGCGCCTGGGCCGCCGGCGTCACGCGCATCGTCATTCCGGCGGTCGATCCCGCGAATTTCGAGTCGGTCCGGGCGCTGGCACACCGACATCGCTTCGCCTACGCCCTGGGCATCCACCCGCTGTGCGCAGCCGCGGCGTCGGAGGCCGACCTGGCGGCGGTCCGCGCCGCGTTGCTGCGGCACAGGGACGATCCGCGGCTGGTGGCGGTCGGCGAGATCGGCCTCGACCACTTCGTCCCCGGTCTCGACCGCGCGCAGCAGGAGCGCGTGTATGCGGCGCAGCTGGGCTTCGCCCGGGAGGTCGGGCTGCCGGTGATCCTGCACGTGCGCCACTCGGCGGACACCCTCTTGAAACACCTGCGGCGCCTGCCGGTCTGCGGTGGCATCGCCCATGCGTTCAACGGCAGCCCGCAACAGGCCGCGGTCTTCATCGCGCTCGGCTTCAAGCTGGGGTTCGGCGGGGCGATGACCTTCGACCGGGCACTGCAGATCCGTCGCCTCGCCGCCAGCCTGCCGCAGGAATCCTTGGTGCTCGAGACCGATGCGCCCGACATCCCGCCGCACTGGCTCTACCGTACGGCGGCCGAGCGCGCCGCCGGTGCGTCGTCCCGGAACGAGTCGGCGCAACTGCCCCGGATCGCGCGAACCCTGGCCGA
Source organism: uncultured Rhizobacter sp. (assembly GCA_964242405.1). Taxonomy (GTDB): domain Bacteria; phylum Pseudomonadota; class Gammaproteobacteria; order Burkholderiales; family Burkholderiaceae_C; genus LMDS01. The sequence goes on from CAXTDH010000176.1 coordinate 1,866, forward strand.
GCTGCGCGGCTGTTCGCTCGAGGACATCGCCAGGTTCACATCGGCCAACGCCTGGGCGGCGCTGCCCAGGCTCGCGGCGCTGGACGGGCTGGATGGGAGGAATGAGCTGGCCGAGCCGGACGCATCGAACAAGCAAGACGCGTCGAGCGACACGGATCCCAGGCCATGACCGCAGCCAGACGCAAGGCCGTCGCCACCAAAACGCCGGCGCTGGCCGCCGCGACCATCTCCGAGTTCGACGGCGTGCGCTACCTGCACCTCGGCACGCCTTGGGTTCAGGGCGCCATGCGGCTCGACCGGTCGCTCATGATCGAACTGGAATACGTGCAGCGAATGATGGTCTGGATGCTCTTCAGGCCGCCGGCCGAGCTCACCCGCGGCCACGCAGTGCAGTTTGGCCTGGGCGCCGGTGCGATCACCCGGTTCTGCCACGGCAGCCTGCGGATGCGCACCACCGCGGTCGAGCTGAACCCGAGCGTGATCGACGCCTGCCGGATGTGGTTTCGCCTGCCCGTGCCGTCGGCCCGCTTCGACATCGCCCTGGCCGACGCCGCCGACTACGCCGCCGACCCCGCCCGTGCCGACAGCGCCCAGGTGCTCTGCGTCGACCTCTACGACCACGATGCCGCCGGCCCGGTCCACGACAGCCCGGCGTTCTACGCCGACTGCCACCGGCTGCTGGCCGACGGCGGCGTCATGAGCGTGAACCTGTTCGGCCGCGACGCGAGCTTCGCGCGCAGCGCCGCCGCGATTGCCGCGGCCTTCGGCGAGGCGCAGGTGCGGCGCCTGCAGCCGACCAAGGAGGGCAACACCGTCGTCGTCGCGTGCAAGAACGCCGTGATGCCCGATCGGTTGGTGCTCGTCGAACGGGCGGATCAGGTCGAGGCGCGCTTCAAGCTGCCGGCGCGCAAATGGCCGAAGATGATTCGGCCACTGGACTCGCCCAGGCCCGGCGACGCGCCTTCATCAGCCGCCACACCGCCTCCTTCGCCCCTCATTTCCGAGCCGTCCTGAGGCTGCGGCGCGGTACGCTCACGCCATGAACGCCGCTACCCCCAGCGTCAAGCCCGCAGCAGCAGCCGCCCCTGTCGCGCCGGGCAAGCTCGAGATGGCCGCGCTGCTCGACTGGCTGCGCGAGGACGGCGTGCTGAGCCGCGACGACGCGGACAAGACCGCGCGCCGCTTCAAGGGCGTTCAGAGCGCCCAGCACCCGGTCGTGCGGCTCGCGAGCGCCGGCCTGCTGCGCCACGCCGACGGCAAGCTGCTCGACGCCGAGGTCATCACCGAATGGCTGGCCCGGCGCCTGGGCCTGGCGTACCTGCGCATCGACCCGCTCAAGGCGGATGTCGGCCGCGTCGCCGAGGTGATGTCGATCACCTATGCCGAACGGCGCAAGGCGCTGCCGCTCAATGTCGGCGCGACCGAGGTCACCATCGGCACCAGCGAACCCTTCGACCTGTCCTGGGTCGCCGAGATCGAAGGCCACACCCGCAAGACCGTGCGCATCGTGCTCGTCAGCCCGCTCGAGCTGGCGCGCTACACCACCGAGTTCTACACCTTGTCACGCTCGGTGCGCAACGCCACCAAGGCGGGCGAGGCGAGCGCGATCTCGAGCTTCGAGCAGCTGGTCGAGCTGGGCAGGACCAACAAGGCGCTCGACGCCAACGACCAGGGCGTCGTCCAGGTGGTCGACTGGCTCTGGCAGTACGCGATCGAGCAGCGGGCGTCGGACATCCACCTCGAGCCGCGCCGGGAACGCAGCGTCATCCGCTTCCGGATCGACGGCGTCATGCAGACGGTGTATCAGCTGCCGCCGGGTGTCATGAACGCGATGATCGCCCGCGTCAAGCTGCTCGGCCGGATGGACGTGGTCGAGAAGCGTCGCCCTCTGGACGGCCGCATCAAGACGCGCAACCAGGCGGGCGACGAGGTCGAGATGCGGCTCTCGACCATTCCGACCGCCTTCGGCGAGAAGATGGTGATGCGCATCTTCGACCCGCTCGCCGCCGTCAAGGAGTTGGAAGGCCTCGGCTTCGGCGCGCACGACGGCAAGCGCTGGGAAGATCTGGTCGGCAAGCCGCACGGCATCGTCCTGCTGACCGGGCCGACCGGTTCGGGCAAGACGACCACGCTCTATTCGACCTTGCGGCGGCTGGCGACCGACGAAGTCAACGTCTGCACCATCGAAGACCCGATCGAGATGATCCAGCCGGCGCTCAACCAGACGCAGGTGCAGCCGCTGATCGATCTCGGCTTCGCCGAAGGGCTCAGGGCCCTGATGAGGCAGGATCCGGACATCATCATGGTCGGCGAGATCCGTGACCTCGAAACCGCCGAGATGGCGATCCAGGCCGCGCTCACCGGCCACCTCGTCTTCAGCACCCTGCACACCAACGACGCGCCGTCGGCCATCACCCGGCTGACGGATCTCGGCGTGCCGCCCTACCTGATCGGCTCGACGTTGATCGGTGTGCTCGCGCAGCGCCTGGTGCGCACGCTCTGCGTCGCCTGCAAACAGCCGGACGACACGCTCTCGCGGGAGCGGCTCGACGAGGTGGTCAAGCCCTGGCGGCTCTCAGGCGCCGTCAAGCCCTGCAAGCCGGTCGGCTGCCTGGAATGCAGGATGACCGGCTACCGCGGCCGGGCCGGGCTCTATGAGTTGCTGACGATCGGCGATGCGGCGCGGGCGTTCATCCACCCGGTCGCCGATGCCGACAAGTTGCGCCGGCAATCGCTGCAGGACGGCCTGCGGCCGCTGCGCCTGGCCGGCGTGATGAAGATCGCCGAAGGCGTGACGACGCTGGAGGAAGTGCTGCGCGTGACACCGGCCTGGGAGTAGGGGAGAGGCCACTCGTCGATCGGGCTCGCGAGCCGGTTCGTACAGGCCCCGGACGGTTCTGAACGAACCTGCGATCGTTTGAACTCCGGCAGCTTTGGATTTAGATTGCCGGGCACCCTGATGAGTCTGGAGCGTTCACGATGAAACTTCCACCACATTTCGCCGTCGTCACCCCTTATTTCGTCGTCGTCGACGCCCCTGCCTTCATGGCCTTCCTGACGCAGGGTCTCGGTGGGGTCGAAATCGGCCGCCACCTGCGCGACGGCCGGATCGCCAACGGCCAGGTCCGTTTCGGCGATTCGACCGTGATGGTCGGCGAGGCGTCGCCGGAGTGGCCGGCCACCTCCACCTCGATGTACCTGTACGTCGACGATGCCGATGCAGCCATCGCCCGGGCGCTCGCGGCCGGCGCGGAGCAGATCATGGCGGTGGCCGACATGCCGTATGGCGACCGCCAGGGCGGTGTGCGCGACGGGTACGGCAATCTCTGGTGGCTTTCGCAGCGGCTGGTCGATGGGCCCTATTGAGTCGGATCGCTCGACAATGATGACTGCAGGCCGCCTGCCGATGCGAACCCTGCAGACCGCCGTCTGCACGCTCGAGCCACAAGTCGCCGGCCACGCCGGCGAGATGTTCGCGCTCCTGGGCGATCCGGCCATCTACGAATTCGAGAACGCCCCGCCGGCGAGCGAGAGCGGGCTGAGAGACCGCTACGCCCGGTTGGAGGCGCGGCAGTCGGATGATGGCAGTCAGTTGTGGCTCAACTGGGTCGTCAGGTTGGCGAGCGGCGAGCTGGCCGGCTATGTCCAGGCCACTGTCATCGGCAACGGCGTCTCCTTTGTCGCCTACGAGTTGGCGAGCCGCTTCTGGCGGCAGGGGATCGGCCGTGCGGCGGTGACGGCGATGGCGCACGAGCTGGTCGACCGATACGGCGTGCACACGCTGGTGGCTGTGTTGAAGGCGGCGAACTTTCGCTCGCACGGCTTGTTGGTGCGGCTCGGTTTCCGCCCGGCGAGCGCTGAACAGGCCATCCAATGGAACGCCGAGCCGGATGAACGGGTGATGATCAGGACCGAAGTGGCGCCCTCGATCGATGGGAGCGAGCCGACCGCATGACCGCCTGGACGAGTGCCGCCCCGCCCTAGAATCGCCGCGGGCGGCACGGCCCGTCGGGAGAATCTGCTTGAGAATCAAGAGCCAGCGGGATTTCGCTTCGGGATTGATCTTCGTCGCTGCCGGCATCACGTTCGCCGTCGGTGCCCTGTACTACCCGCTCGGCAACTCCGCCCGGCCCGGCGCCGGCTTCTTTCCCTTGTTGCTGAGCGGGCTGATGACGGTGCTCGGCGCGGTCGTGCTCATCGAGTCGATCAAGACCGGAGCGGAGGGTGGCGACCCGATCGGCTCGATTGCCTGGCGGCCGCTGGGCGTCATCGTCACCGCGATCGCGGTGTTCGGGTTCGCCCTGCCGAGGCTCGGGCTGTTCGTGACCGTGCCGCTGCTGATCGTGATCTCCAGCCTGGCGGGCGGCGAATTCGGCTGGAAGGGCGTCATCGTCAACGCCGTTGTGCTGACGATCGGCTCCTGGCTGATCTTCATCCGCGGCCTGCACCTGACGATCCCGCTGACGCCGGTGTTCCTGGGCGGCTGACGCGCGATGGAACTGCTGCACAACCTCGCGCTCGGCTTCAGCGTCGCACTCACGCTGCAGAACCTGCTCTACGCCTTTTTCGGCGCGGTGCTCGGCACCTTGATCGGCGTGCTGCCGGGGCTCGGCCCGATCGCGACGATCGCCATGCTGCTGCCGACCGTCTATGCGCTCGACGCCACGCCGGCGCTGATCATGCTGGCCGGCATCTACTACGGCGCCCAATACGGCGGCTCGACGACCGCGATCCTCATTAACGTGCCGGGTGCATCGTCGTCGGTGGTCACCGCCATCGACGGCTACGCCATGGCCCGTGCCGGCCGCGCGGGGCCGGCGCTCGCGGCCGCCGGCCTCGGTTCGTTCTTCGCCGGCTGCGTCGGCACGGTGGTGATCGCCGCCTTCGCGCCGCCGCTGACCGAGCTGGCGTTCAAGTTCGGCCCGGCCGAGTACT